>DAOMOV010000069.1:0-5186 GCA_035444505.1 Terrimesophilobacter sp. | reverse complement strand
GGGAGGGGCGTGCACGGTGGTCGTTGCGGGCCAGATGGGCGGCACCGATGATGCCCGCGTTGTTGCGCAGCGTCGCAGGAACGACCGGGGTGCGCAGCGACAGGTAGCCGGCGAACTCGTCGAACGCTTTCGAGCCGCCACCGCCGAGGATGATGATGTCGGGGTTAAGCAGCAGTTGGATCTGCTCCAGGTATGCCTGGAGATGTCCGGTCGCCCACTCCTCCCACGACAGACCCAGCCGCTCCCGGGCGCGCGCCGACGTCACCGTCTCCGCGTCCACTCCGCCGATCTCGATGTGGCCCATCTCCGAGTTCGGGATCAGTTTTCCGTCATACAGCAGCGCCGTCCCGATCCCCGTGCCCAGCGTTGCCAGGAACACGAGTCCCGGGCGACCCTTCGCGGCCCCGAAGTGCGCCTCCGCGACACCCGCCGCATCCGCATCGTTGACGAAGTGGATGTCGCGACCCAGCGTCTGCTCGAACATGGCCTCCGCCTCGAGCCCGATCCACTCCTTCGGCACGTTGAACGCCGACATCGTGCGGCCCCCCAGAATGATCGCTGGAAACGCCACACCCACCGGGGTGTCTGCCGCAACCTCACCCAGCATCCCGAACAGCTCGTTCACCGTGTCGAGAATGAACCGGGGGCTGCTGCCGGTCGGCGTCGGCAGCTTGAACCGCTCCGTCAGCAGCTCGCCCGACACCGTGTCGACGAGGGCGCCCTTGATGCCCGTGCCTCCGATGTCAATGCCAACGGCCGTCGCCATAACGCCTCCGAATTCTTCTCGCTACGGGTGAGTCAGAATGTCCACCCCGGTCTGCGTGACCGAGAGGGTGTGCTCGAACTGGGCAGTCCACGACCGGTCGCGGGTGACCACGGTCCATCCGTCGTCCCACATGTCCCACTCGTAGGTACCGAGCGTCAGCATGGGTTCGATCGTGAACACCATGCCCAGCTCGATCTCCCGGTCGAACGCGGGCGCCGCATCGTAGTGGGGGATCACGAGCCCCGAGTGGAACGCCTCGCCCACACCGTGCCCCGTGAAGTCGCGCACCACCCCGTAGTCGAAGCGTTTCGCGTACGACTCGATGGCCCGGCCGATCACGTTCAACTGCCGACCCGGCGCGACCGCCTTCATCCCCCGGTTCAGCGACTCCCGTGTGCGCTCCACCAGATCCGCGACCTCGGGTGTGGCCTCACCGACGATGAAGGTCACGTTGCTGTCACCGTGCACCCCGCCGATGAAGGCCGTGATGTCGATGTTGACGATGTCGCCGACCTGCAGCACCGTGTCATCCGGAATCCCGTGACAGATCACCTCATTCACCGAGGTGCAGGTCGACTTCGGGAACCCACGGTAGCCGAGCGTCGAGGGGTACGCGTCGTGCGCCACGAGAAAGTCGTGCCCCACGCCGTCGAGCTCGTCCGTGGTCACGCCCGGCGCAACCGCCTCGCCGACGGCCCTAATCGCCCCCGCGGCGAGAGAACCGGCGAATCGGATGCGTTCGGTGGCCTCCTGGTCGTACACGTCCGACCCGGTGAACGGGGCGGGTGCGGGCTTGCCGACGTACTCGGGGCGCTCAATGTGTTTTGGTACGGTGCGGGTGGGGGCGACGCGTCCCGGAACGAGGTGACCGCGCGAATCCCTGGGCATACACTCGAGTGTAGAGCGGAAGCGAGGCGCACCGATGACGCACTGGAACGGTCGCGAACCGGAAGTCGAGTGGTGGTACAACTCCCGCACCGGGCAGGTCGAGGAGGGCCCGCAGTCGCTCGCCGCAGACCGGATCGGCCCCTTCGACACCCGGGAAGACGCGGAGCGCGCCCCCGAGATCATTGCCGAGCGCGCCCGGGCGTGGGCCGACGAGGAAGCCGAGGAGGACGACTGGCGCGACTAGGCTGCGCCACGCCCACACCCCGCGCTACTCGTACTCGTGCTCGGAAGCCGGATACACGCCCGACTCCACATCGGCACGGTAGGCCTTCACGGCGCCGCCCAGCACACCGCGCAGGTCGGCGTACTGCTTCACGAACTTGGGTATGCGACCCTTCGTGAAGCCCGCCCAGTCGCTCCAGACGAGCAGCTGACCGTCAACGTGGGGTCCAGCGCCGACACCGATCGTGGGGATCGTCAGCTCCTCCGTGACCCGCTTCGCCGCATCCGAGGTCACCATCTCGAGCACCACCGCGAACGCGCCCGCCTCCTCGACCGCGTGCGCGTCGCGCAGCAGCTGCTCGACCGCCTCGCCGCGGCCCTGCACGAGGTGACCGCCGAGGCCGTGCTCGCTCTGCGGCGTGAAACCGATGTGACCCATCACGGGGATGCCTGCCGACACGACCCGGCGGATCTGCTTCGCACTGCGCTCGCCGCCCTCGAGCTTGACCGCGTGCGCACCCGTCTCCTTCATGAACCGGAACGCCGTGTGCAGAGCCTCGTCCGTGCTCGTCTCGTAGGAGCCGAACGGCATGTCGGCGATCACGAAGGCGCGAGTCACCGCTCCCGCCACGGCGCGCGTGAGCGGAATGAGCTCATCCACGGTCACCGGCAGAGTCGTGTCGTAGCCGAACACCGTGTTGCCTGCCGAGTCGCCGACAAGCAAGAAGTCGATTCCCGACTCGTCGAAGATTCCGGCGCTCAGCACGTCGTAGCTGGTGAGCCCGACAATCTTGATGCCGTTCTCCTTCGCCGACTGGAAGTGCCGCGTGCGCACCTTTTTCAGGTTCGCCTGTGCGGCCGCTGCTGCTTGATCCGTCATGGGGTCATCCTACTTTCGTGTCAAGGCTGACGGTTCGACTCAGATGATGCCCTGGGCGAGCATCGCGTCCGCGACGCGCACGAATGCGGTCGCGTTGGCGCCCACCACGTAGTCCCCGGGCGACCCGTACCGCTCTGCCGCTTCGAAGGCGGCGTCGTGAATCTGGTGCATGGTCTGGCGGAGTCGTTCCTCACTGGAGGCGAAGTCCCAGCTCTCCCGGGACGCGTTCTGAATCATTTCCAACGCGGATGCCGCCACACCCCCCGCATTGGCTGCTTTGCCGGGCGCGAACAGCACCGACGACTTCTGGAACAGCTCCACAGCATCCGGCGTGCACGGCATGTTGGAACCCTCCACCACCGCGATCACTCCATTGCGGATGAGGGCGGCCGCGTCATCCGTACCCAGCTCGTTCTGGGTGGCGGCGGGGATCGCCACGTCACCCGCAACCTCCCAGGGCCGCCCCTGCGCGACGAAGCGTGCGCTGCGCCGCCGGTCGGCGTAGGCGGAGATGCGCAGCCGCTCGACCTCTTTCACCTGTCGCAGCAGGTCCACGTCGATGCCGTCGTCGTCGATGACGTAGCCGGACGAGTCAGAGACGGTGAGCGCTCGCGCGCCCAGCTGGTGCAGCTTCTCGATCGCGTAGGTGGCGACGTTGCCCGAACCGGAGATGATCGCCGTCTTGCCGCCGACCTCCTCGCCGCGGGTCGCGAGCATCGACTGCAGAAAGTAGACGGCGCCGTAGCCGGTCGCCTCGGTGCGCACCTGCGCACCGCCCCAGCCGACGCCCTTGCCCGTGATCACACCGGACTCGTGTCGGTTCGTGATGCGGCGGTACTGGCCGAAGAGGTAGCCGATCTCGCGCGTGCCCACCCCGATGTCGCCGGCGGGCACGTCCGTGTACTCACCCAGGTGGCGATAGGCCTCGGTCATCCACGACTGGCAGAACCGCATGACCTCGCCCTCGCTGCGCCCGTGCGGGTCGAAGTCGCTGCCGCCCTTTGCGCCACCGAGACCCTGGCCGGTGAGAGCGTTCTTGAAGATCTGCTCGAAGCCGAGAAACTTCATGATGCCCAGGTTCACGGAGGAGTGGAACCGGAGGCCGCCCTTGTAGGGGCCCAGTGCCGAATTGAACTGCACTCGGTAGCCCCGGTGCACCTGCACCCTGCCCTGGTCGTCGTGCCACGGCACCCGGAACATGACCTGCCGCTCGGGTTCGACGAGACGTTCCAGAATGCCCGCTCGCTCGTATTCAGGATGCTGCTGCAGAACCGGCACGATCGACTCGAGCACCTCGTGCAGTGCCTGGTGAAACTCTGGCTCACCCGGTGAGCGGCGCACGGCGCCCTCATAGACGGCGGTGATGTGGTCGAGCGTGTCGGTGTGCATGTCGGCTCCCGGTCGATGACGGTGCGAAGCCGCCGAGGCGACTTCCGGTCACGAAGATGGCACCGACCCCCTCGTCAGAAACCACGGTGTGCTGGCCCATTGGGCACTGTGCGCTGGCCTTCTAGGCACTGTGCGCAAAGGTGAGAGGCTGATCGAGCCTTCACCCGTCTCTTTTGACTATAGCGCGGGCGAACCGGTACCACCTTCGCGGAAGCAGACCCAGTAGCCTAATAGCGGCATTGCAACACTCGCGAAGAGGGGCCCCATGGACAAGCAGCAAGACTTTGTTCTGCGCACGATCGAGGAGCGCGGGGTCAAATTCGTGCGCCTCTGGTTCACGGATGTCATCGGCTCCCTCAAATCCATCGCCATCGCGCCCGCCGAAGTGGAGGGCGCCTTCGCCGAAGGCGTCGGCATCGACGGCTCCGCGATCGAGGGCCTCACCCGCGCCTACGAGGCCGACGTGCTGCTGCGCCCCGACCCCACCACGTTCCAGATACTGCCATGGCGCGACGAAGACGATCCCACCGCGCGCATGTTCTGCGACATCGAAACCCCCGACGGTGAGCCCGCCACCGCCGACCCCCGCAACGTGCTCAGGCGAGCCCTCGGCAGAGCCGCCGACCTCGGATTCACCTTCTACACGCATCCGGAGATCGAGTTCTACCTGCTGCGCAGCTCGAAACTCGATGAGAACGGCCAGCCCACCCCTGTCGACTCGGCCGGCTACTTCGACAACGTGCCCGGCGGCACCGCCAACGACTTCCGCAGGCGGTCAGTGCGCATGCTCGAAGACCTCGGCATCTCGGTCGAGTTCAGCCACCACGAGGGCGGCCCCGGCCAGAACGAGATCGACCTGCGCTACGCCGACGCCCTCACCATGGCCGACAACATCATGACGTTCCGCACCGTCGTCAAAGAGGTCGCCATCGAGCAGGGCGTGTACGCCACCTTCATGCCGAAACCCTTCTCCGATCACCCCGGCTCGGGCATGCACACCCACCTCTCCCTCTTCGAGGGCGACACCAACGCCTTCTACGA
>DAOMOV010000068.1:0-9394 GCA_035444505.1 Terrimesophilobacter sp. | reverse complement strand
AGTCGAGCAGCCCCAGTGACCGTCGCATCCGAAGCCGCGCGAAAAGCTGGCCAGCGTCGCGCAACCGTTCGAGTCCGAGCTCGCTGAAGTCCGCCAGCAGGTGGTTGTCGTCTTTCGCGTGCGCAACATAGTCGAGTGCTTCGACGGTCGACCCGCCCTCCCCGGCGCTGACCGAGTTGCGCAGCAACGTGGCGACCTCGGGAGGAAGGGACTTGCCGTCGGCCCCGCGGCGGGTGAGTTCTCTCGCCACGTCGCTCAGCGCTTGCAGATCGCTCACTCCCAGCCGCCACCGCGAGCCCGCCAGCAGGCGAACCAGTTCGGACCCGGCGGTCGGGTCATCGATGACGGCGAGCGCGCTGACCAGGTCTGCGATCTCGGGCTCCGCGAGCAGCCCTTCGATTCCGACGACGTGATACCGCACGCCGGCGTCCCGAAGCGCTGCGGCGAAGAGCGCTTTGGGGCCGTGGGTGCGGAACAGAATTACGGCCGTCGCCGGCTTGTCTTTGGGGCTCTCGGCGAGTCGTGCGCCCAGCCACTGCGCAACGTGGGCTGCTTCGTCGCGAATGGTCTCTGCGATGTGCGCTTCGACGTCGTGACTCGTCGCGCCAGGGCCGGGTTCGAGAACCGATACGGAACCCCGCGTCTCACGCGTGAGCGGCTCGATGAGCGTGTTCGCAGCATCGAGGATCCTGCTGCCGTTGCGCCAGCTGATGGTCAGTTCGAACGAGTTGTGTGGCGTTGAGGCTGCGAATTGGGTACCGAACTGGGCGAGGTTTGCGGCGCTCGCACCGCGCCATCCGTAGA
This sequence comes from Terrimesophilobacter sp., assembly GCA_035444505.1. Taxonomy (GTDB): domain Bacteria; phylum Actinomycetota; class Actinomycetes; order Actinomycetales; family Microbacteriaceae; genus Terrimesophilobacter. The sequence continues at coordinate 8,590 of DAOMOV010000068.1, read as the reverse complement.
TCGACTGGTTGGGGTCACCGACGGCCATGACGGGCAGGTCAGCGAAGAGCTCGGCGAGCAGCATGGTCTGCACACTGGAGGTGTCTTGGTACTCGTCGAGGAGCACGACCGAGTAGCGCGAGCGGTAGTCGTCGCGAACCGCCGGATGCGCGCGCACAAGTTCGAGGGCGAGCGTCACCTGATCGGCATACTCCACGAAGCCACGCTGCACCTTTGCGTCGGCGTAGCGCTCAGCGAGGTCCACAGCGAGGGGCAGCGCCCCGACGCGCTCGATCTTCTCCAACACGGCGGGGTACTCGCCACGCCCGCCCATCGGCAGCTCGCGCAGCGCGCTGAACTCGGCGGCGAAGGATCGCACTGCCGCGGGTTCGATGACGTTCTCGGTGATGGCGTGGGCGATGGTCAGGATCGCATCGGTGAGGGCATCGAGTTTGATGTCGAGACCCGGCAGCTCGGGGTGGCTGGCGGCGAGTGCGACGCGTCGGGCGAGCTGCCACGCGGATGCTTCACTCAGCACGACACTGTCGGCGTCGCGGCCGATGAGGGAGGCGTGCTCGTGGAACAGCGCGTTGGCGAAGGAGTTGTAGGTGGCGATCTCGGGGCGGAGGAACTCGTCGCGCTCGCCCGGAAGGGCACCCGCTCGTTCTAGCTGGCTGAGGCGGGTGTGCACGCGTTCGGCGAGCTCGCCGGCGGCTTTGCGGGTGAAGGTGAGGCCGAGGATCTGATCGGGCCGCACGTGTCCGTTGGCGAGGAGCCACACGACGCGGTCGGCCATGGTCTCGGTCTTGCCGCTGCCCGCACCCGCGACGACGAGGGCCGGGGTGCGGTTCGCGGTGATGACGGCCGTCTGCTGCGAGGTCGGCGGATGCTTCACCTCGCCGCGCGTGCGCGGGCTGTCTTGCATGGCGGTGGTGATGAGTTCGGCGAGCTCGATGGGGCTGTAGCGGGACTTCCCCCACTCGTGAGCGGAGGTGTTGCGCTTGTCGGTCTCAGTCACTGGTCACCGCCGGCGTGCGGTGCAGCTTTTTCGCCGCGGTGTTGAAGCCGAACTGATCGACGTCGAGAGCGCCGGCGAATTCGGCAGCGGCCATGAGGCGCGCCGCGGAACGCACACGCTCGCGGAACTCATCGAGCTCGTCATCGCTGAGCGCATCCTGAACCGCCTCGACGTAGTCGCGCTGGGGTCGTTTGCTCGTGAGGCGCGGGTAGACGAGTTTGGCGCCGTCGGCGTGGTGCTCGCCGAACTCGGCGAGCGCGTCGTCGAGTGCGCCCGATGCGTAGGCGAGCTGGTATGCGCGCAGCTGGGCGTGGTCGATGAGCTCGGCTTTCGTCGCCCTGGTCGCTCCGGTCTTCAGGTCGACGATGGTCACGCCGCTGTCGCGATTGAGTTCGACGCGGTCGATTTTGCCGGAGAGCATCGCGGGTTCCACATCGAGCTTGAATTCTCCCTCGGCCCTGATGAGCGTCTTGCCGTGCGTCTCGAAGTCGCGCAGGTACTCGGAGACGCCCTGCGCGATCTTCTGCGCGGCGCGTCGCTCCCGCTCTGCGAGCCAAGGGGCCTCGAAGACGAGTTCGTTCCACCGCTCATCGATGAGCTTCCACACGGACTCGACGGAGGGGTCGGGGGTGTGCTCCATCGCCTCGTGCACGATGATGCCGAGACCCATGGCGGTGCTCGGCTGGGAGCCCGAGACCCGGTCGATGAACCAGTCGACGGGTGATTGCTCGAATGCTTCGAGTGTGGAGGGGGAGACTCGCACGCGGTCGGCCTCGGCGAAGAGCGGCTTCACGGTGGAGGGTGCCGCGAGACCGTGCCAGTCGTCGGGATCGGCTCCGGCGACGTGTGCTGCGGCGAGCTGTGCGAGTCCGGATGCTGCGGCGGCGCGCGCGCTGTCACCGGCGGCGTCTCCGGTGAGCGCCCGTCGCAGCTGCCCGGTGAGGCCGCGCAGGGTGAGCGGTGGTCGGGCCAAGGAGAGGGTGGACTCGGTGTCGGGGGCGAGCCGCATGAGCACGCTGGGGGTGTCGTCTTCGTTGCTCGTGGCGCTGAGGATGAGGTGGTGTCGAGCGCGGGAGGCGGCGAGCGCGAACATCCGCAGTTCGTCGTGGAGTACGTCGGTGCGGTTGGCGGCGATGGTGTCGGCTGGGGCCCCGTCGATTCGACCGTCGTCGGTTCGGCCGTCGACGATGCGTGCGAGCTGGTCTGCGCCCAGGAGTGTGCCGCGGGGTTTGAGGTTGGGCCAGATGCCGTCTTGGAGGCTCGCGATGACGACGACATCGAACTCGTGTGCGACGGCACCGGAGGGGGTGGTGACGAGCACGGAATCTGAGACGGATTGGGGCGCGAGGGTGTCGTCGGGGACTTCGGCGTCGAGCACGCCCGCGAGGAAGACGTCGGTGCCGCGGGCGTCGTCTCGTTCGACGAACCGCTTGGCGGCGGTGAACAGAGCGAGGATGCCGTCAAGGGCACGGTTGGCCTCGGTGGCGGCGATGCCTGACCCCTGCGATTCGGTGAGCCATTCCGCAGCGAGGCCGCTGCGGTCCCAGACGAGCCACAGCAGCTCTTCGACGGTCGAGCCGGCCTCGTGCGCTTCGCGTACGGAAGCGAGCAGCTGTGCGAGGGCTGCGGCGTTTCGAGCGTTGTGACCTTCGATCGTCACGAGGCGCCCCGGTTCGCTGAGCGCCTCGATGAGGAGTTCGTCGCTGGGCCGCGTGCCCCCGCCCGCGAGTTCTTCCGCCCGCAGGGACAGCCTCAGGCGCCGCAATCCCAGCCGGTCGAGGCGACCGAAGTGGCCGGTCAAGAGCTCGACGGCGCTGTCGGCGGTCAGTGGCGCGCGACCTATGCCGACGTCGATGACGGTGAGGAGGGCACGCGCGGCGGCGTCATCTCTCAGGGCGACGTCGGCCGCGGTGGTGCGCGTGGGAACGTTGGCCAAGGCGAGCGACCTGGCGACCCCGGGCACGAGCGCCCCGCTGCGCACGATGACCCCCATGCTGCCAAAGGGAACACCGCTGTGGAGGTGGTGCTCGCGGAGGAGCCTGGCGATTGCCGCACGCTCGCGGCCCTGGGATGCGCCACGCACGGCAACGACGGGGGCGAGCCTGCCGGGTGCTTCCGTCGGGTTCGAGGCCTCTGGCGTCTCCCTCGCGCCCGCAACCTGGGCAGACCTGTGACCGACAACGCCAGACGTTCCGATGCGCTCGATGACACGACTCGTGAACTCGCGCAGCGCCGCACCGTGCCGGTAGACAGTGGTGAGGGCGAGTGCGCGCACACTCTGCCCGATGAGGGCGCCGAACTCGCCGACAGCCCGAGGCTCCGCACCGCGGAACGCGCTCGTGGCGACATCAGGGTCGCCGAAGCCGACGATGGTGACGCCCCGCCGCGCGAGAGCGGCGAGCAGGTTCAGTTGCGAGCGGGAGAGTTCCTGCACGTCATCGACGAGTACGATGCGCAGCGCCTCGGCGAGTTCGCCCGGTTCGCCACCATCGAGTGATCGAACAGCGAGGGCGATGAGTTCGGCCGAGTCGAACTGGTCGTCTCGCGCGAAACCAAGCACCTTGCGGTACTCCTCCATGAAGTCGCCCGCTGCAATCCACTCCGGATGCTCGTGCTCACGCCCCAGCGCGCGCAGCTCTTCGCTGCTCAGCCCGCGCTCGGTGGCGCGCATCATCAGTTCGCGCAGTTCGGTGCGGAAAACCCGTAGACGACGCACGTCGGGCCCGAGTCTGTCGGGCCAGTCGGGGCCCGTGCCGTCTTCAGCGTGCCCCGCGAGCAGTGCCGCGACATCCGCATCCTGCTCACCGCCGGAAATGAGGCGCGGCGGCGTGAGGCCCCGCGAGCGCCGAACACGCGCGACAACGTCGAAGGCGAGTGAGTTCGCGGTGCGCGCGAGCGGACCCGCCGTGGTGACCCCCAGTCGCGCCCCGATCTCGTCGCGAAGGCGGGTCGCCGCGGTGCGAGAAGGGGCGAGGGCGAGGATCGCCGACGTATCCACCCCTCCCGAGTGCACCCGATCTGCCACCAACTCGATCAGGGTCGTCGTCTTGCCCGAGCCGGGCGCACCCAACACCACCAATGACTCGCCAGCCGATGCCTCCAGCACCGCACGCTGTGACGCGTCGAGCCGCAGCATCCGCTCATCACCTGCTCGGTCGGTTTCGGATGCGCCCATGCCAGCAAAACTAGCCGACACCGGCGACACCGGCGGGTACGCCCGCAACGAACAAGGCGCGGGCCCGACGGCAAGGCTCGCCCGTTCTGGCGTAATCTGGCCTCGTGGAGATACGCATCGGAATCATGAACAGCGCCCGGGAACTGAGCTTCGAGTCGAAGCAGACGGCGAGCGAGATCGAGGCCATCGTGAGCACCGCGCTCGAGAGCGACGCCAAGTTCTTCAAGCTCACCGACGAGAAGGACCGCGACTTCCTTGTTCCCGTCGCCAGTCTCGCCTACGTCGAAGTCGGCTCCGAGACCTCACGCCGCGTCGGATTCGTCGCCTGATGGGCCTCATCTACATCGTCGTGCTCGCGGCAGGAATCGGGGCGACCCTCAGGTACCTTCTGCCGGGCCGCGCGAGCTACGGCATTCTGCTGCTTCCCGCGCTCAGTGTCGTCGTCTCGGTGATCGTGTGGGGCGCGCTCACCTGGGCCGGAATCAACCAGACTGAGGTGTGGATGTGGCTCGTCACCCTCGCCGCCGGCCTGCTCGCCGCGCTCGGCGCAGCCCTCTATCTCCCGAAGCACCGCGCGACCGTCGATGCGGCCCTGTTCGAGCGACTCAGTGACCCGCGTCACGCGGCCTGAGCCGCTGCTCTCCTACTCGACCAGCGGAACTGAATTAGGCCGTGAGGCCCAGATCGTCCATGCGGCGCGTGTGATCGGCGACGAGGTCGGTGAAGACCGGTTCGAGTCGCTCATCGTCGGCAGCCGTGTCCTGGGGAATATCGGCCGCTGACCGTGCCACGAGCAAGGTGTCTCCGACAAGCCGACGCCCCCACAGGGCGAGGCTCGAAGCGAGCGTCGGCTGCGCGTCGATCTCGGCGCGAATCACCACCGCGAGCGGGCGAGTCACCGCATCGCCCCCGAGAAGCCCCGCCATCCTGTCGGGGTAGTCGCCGCTCAGACCCCCCGCGAGCTGCACGAAGCAGTCATCGAGGATGCCTGACACGACGTACACCGACATGAGCACCTCCGCCCAACTATCGCTGTGGATGCGCTGACGGAAAGTGTCGACCATGTCGGCGAACGGCTCCATCGCAGCGGCCGGGTCGTGACCGCGAGACTCAAGCTCGGTGGCGAGTGCATGGTGACGGTCGATGAGGGTGTTGGCAACGTGACTGAGCGAGGTCTTGGCCGCCATCGATGGTGAGCCGACAATCGACGTGCTGAGCAGCTCGAACAGCGCGAGCTGCAGGTAGGCGCCGTGGGCAAGGTACCGGTCGATGTCGGGAGCCAGCTGGGCCAGACCCACGCGGTTGACGTTGTCTGACCTCGGTTGCGAACGCGACGGATGCTGCTTGCGCGGCCGCTTCCGAATCAGGTTCAACACCCTGCCCAGCCTACCGGGCGCATCCGCTCCCCACATCGATTAAGCACCGCCAGCGACCGCTGACACTCCCTGGGATGAGAAAACTCACTACAAGCAGGGTGTCTGCAACGGATGCTCAGGCAACGACCCATAAACTAGTCACGACCCTCGAAAAGCGAGGGGTGCTGCGCCCTAGGAACAGTGGGCGCTCTCGTACGACCCAGACAGGGCACAGACAACTTGACATTCACAGCACTCGGCGTTGACCAAGACATGGTCGACGCCCTGGCCGCGAAGGGCATCATCGAGCCCTTCCCGATCCAGTCACAGACCATCCCCTTGGGGCTCAGCGGCCAAGACATCATCGGCCAGGCCAAAACCGGAACCGGCAAGACCTTCGGTTTCGGCCTCCCCCTGCTTCAAGCGCTCGGAACCAACCCCGAGCCCGGCGTTCAGGCACTCGTCGTCGTCCCCACGCGCGAACTGTGCGTGCAGGTCGCCGACGACCTCGTCACCGCCGCCAGCAACCGCGCCACCAAGGTCGCCGCCATCTACGGCGGCAAAGCCTACGAGGGCCAGATCGAACAGCTCGACGACGGCGCCCAAGTCGTTGTCGGCACACCCGGGCGCCTCCTCGACCTCGCCGCGCAGCGCAAGCTGAACCTCAAGAGCATCAAAGTCATGGTGCTCGATGAGGCCGACAAGATGCTCGACCTCGGGTTCCTCGGAGACATCGAGAAGCTCTTCGCCCAGACGCCCTCCGAACGACACACGATGCTGTTCAGCGCCACCATGCCCGGCCCCATCGTCGCCCTCGCGCGCCGATTCATGAACCGGCCCATCCACATCCGCCACACCGACCCCGACGAGGGACTCACGCAGGCCAACATCCGCCACATCGTCTACCGGGCGCACGCGCTCGACAAAGACGAGGTGATCGCCCGCATCCTCCAGGCCGAGGGCCGCGGCAAGACCGTCATCTTCACCCGTACCAAGAGAGCCGCCGCAAAACTCGTCGAGGAACTCAACGACCGCGGCTTCGACGCCGCCGCCGTGCACGGAGACCTCAACCAGGACCAGCGCGAACGCGCCATGAAAGCGTTCAAAGCCGGCAAGAAAGAGATACTCATCGCCACGGATGTCGCCGCGCGCGGCATCGACGTCGACGACGTCACCCACGTCATCAACCACACCGTGCCCGACGACCCCGACACCTACCTGCACCGCGCAGGACGCACGGGACGCGCCGGCAAGACCGGCATCGCCGTCACCTTCGTCGACTGGGACGACCTGCACAAGTGGGGCCTCATCAACCGCGGCCTCGAGATGGACGTGCCCGAGCCGGTCGAGACCTACTCCTCCAGCCCGCACCTCTTCACCGACCTCGGAATCCCCGAGGGCACCAAGGGCAGACTCGCCGGAGCCGCCGCGGGTGAGCGGGCATCGCGCTCCGCAACCGCTGCTCCCACCCGCGCACGCCGCGACGGTCAGGGCGGCGAGAGGCGAGATGCGGGCGCATCCGGCTCGGGCACCTCACGCAACCGCAAGCGCACCCGCAGCGGGCAGGCACAGCGCGTCCAGGGCACCGGTACCGAGCAGCCTAAGGCCGCCGGCGCCGGAACCCACGACGGCTCAGGCCCAACCCGACGCCGTCGCAACCGCACCAGACGCCCCAGCACGGGCAGCACGCCACCCGCCGCCTAGTCTCGCCACGCGGACCGAGCCCGCAGACGCCCTTGCTAGTGGGTCACCGTGACGTTGCCGACCGAGCCCACGAAGCGGAACACCGTGCTCGAACTCGCGTCACTGTCCACATTCACGGTCACATCCCCCAGTGTGGACGACGCCTCGACGCGGTACGAGCCGCGCGGCAGCACCACCGTCTGGTCGCCCACATCCGTGCGCACGCTGAGGGCGCTGGGCACCTCGGTGAGCACGATCACGATGTCCCCCGTGTCCGCTTCGAACGATGCCGCACCGCGCACCGCGAACTCCTCCGCGGTCACGTTGCCGACATCCGCACTCACGTCACTACTGGCGGCAGAACCCGACACGCTGACGTCGCCGACCGCACCGCTTGCGACAAGATCGCCGAACGTGCCATCAAGGGTGACATTGCCGACCGAACTCGAGACCGCCACATCGAGGCCCGCCAGCGACTGCGGCAGCACGATCCTGAGGACCGGCGCCGACGAGAAACTTGGCAGGAACCACCACGACGAACCATCGTCAGTGACCCTCACCATCAGCGTCGAGCCCGACGCCTCCGCAGTGAACGTGACGTTGCGCCGAGCCTCACCGTCGACATAGCTGGCCGTCGTGGATCCGACATCCGCGAAGCGAACATCGACGTCCGCGACATCGGTCGCGACATCCAATTCGCTGAAAACCGTGTCGAAGGTGTACTCGCCCGAGGCATCCGTTCGCGACGCCGAATTGACGCCGGTGACCACCACGAGGGCGATAATCGCCAGCAGAACCACCCCGCCCAGCACCAACAAAGTCGTGCGCAGGGCCCTCGGGCGGGATGAGGCGGTCGTCTCGGTCATGTCGTTCTCCCTCATCGGGGGCCAGGTCTGCCCTCGCCAGCCACACTACGGGCCGCCGATGCCGGTCACCATCAGGGTTTACCCCCAGTTGTCCCTGAGAGACCGAGGACTCAGCCGAAGAAAGGTTTCGAGCCTGTCGCCTCTGCCACGAGCCGCTCGAGCACGTCGCGCTCCGTCGTGTTCTCGCCCAGACGGTTCGGCTTGCCCGCGCCGTGGTAGTCGCTCGATCCCGTCACCGCTAGACCGAACTCGTCCGCGTACCCGGCCAGAATCGCCACCCCTTCGGGTTTGTTCTCGCGGTGGCGCAGTTCGAGCCCGAACAGCCCCGCATCGACCAGCTGCTTCAGATGCTCGCGGGGCACCACCGCGTCGACCCCGCGCGTCGCAGGGTGCGCAAGAACGGGCACCCCGCCCGCCGCGCGCACGAGCTCGATCGCGTGCAGCGGGTTCGGCGCGTAATGGGGCACGAAGTAGCCGTGCTTCGGGTGCAGGATGTCCCGAAACGCCGCACTGC
>DAOMOV010000067.1:347-9548 GCA_035444505.1 Terrimesophilobacter sp. | reverse complement strand
CACCGCGGCGCCGTGCGACTCCGCAATTCCCGGTCCCCCGATCACGTGACGCCGCGCCGCCGACACCACATCGCCCAGAACGGCGGATGCCGTCTCCCGGCCCCCTGCCCCGGCCCCGTAGAACATGAGGTCGCCCGCGGCATCCGCCTCGATGAAGACCGCGTTCTTGGCGCCGTGCACGGCCGCGAGCGGATGCGTGTCGGGGATCAGCGCCGGGTACACGCGCGCTGAGACCCCCTCACCGTCGGGGCCGCTCAGGCGCTCGCAGATCGCAAGGAGCTTGAGCACGTGGCCTGACTTGGCCGCCGACTCGACCTGCTCGAGCGTCACACCGCGGATGCCCTCCCGGTACACCGACTCGAGCGGAACGTTCGTGTGGAACGCGAGACCCGCCAGAATCGCGACCTTCTGCGCCGCGTCGTAGCCATCGATGTCCGCGGTGGGGTCAGCCTCGGCGTAGCCGAGCTCGGTCGCGGCCGCGAGGGCCTCACCGGCAGACTCGCCGAGCCGCGACATCCGGTCGAGGATGAAGTTCGTCGTGCCGTTGACGATGCCCATGATGCGGTTGATGTTGTCGCCCGCGAGGCTCTCCCGCAACGGGCGGATGATGGGGATCGCCCCCGCCACCGCCGCCTCATAGAAGAGCTGCGCACCCACCTGCTCGGCCGCGTCGAACAGCTCAGCACCGTGCGTCGCCAGCAGTGCCTTGTTGCCCGTGATCACGTCGGCACCCGAGTTGAGGGCGTGCAGAATGTGGCTGCGGGCCGGCTCCAGTCCGCCCATGAGCTCGATGACGATATCCGCGCCCGCGATGAGGGTTTCCGCGTCGGTCGTGAACAGCTCGGCCGGCAGGTCGACACTGCGCTTCGCCTTCGGGTCGCGCACCGCGATGCCCACCAGCTCGAGGCCCGCCCCCGCACGCTCCGCGAGCACCTCGGAGCGATCCAGCAGCATCGACGCCACCTGGCCGCCCACGTTGCCCGCGCCCAGCAGGGCCACGCGCAGATTGCGGTACTCGATCATCTCTCTCCCCATCCCGGGATGCCCGCGTCACGCGCCAGCACCTCCGCCTCAGTCTCCCCGCGCACGATCACGCGCGCGACACCGTCACGCACCGCCACGACCGGCGGGCGCCCCACGAAGTTGTAGTTGCTCGCCAGCGACCAGCAGTATGCCCCCGTCGCGGCGACCGCGAGCACGTCGCCCGGCGCCACATCGGCGGGCAGGTACTCGTCGCGCACCACGATGTCCCCGCTCTCGCAGTGCTTGCCCGCGACTCGCACCAGAACGGGCTCAGCGCTGGAGGTGCGGTTGGCCAGACGCGCCGTGTAGTCCGCCGCGTAGAGGGCCGTGCGCGCGTTGTCGCTCATGCCCCCGTCGACGCTGACGTAGCGGCGAACGGCGGTGCCGGCATCCGTCGTCGCCGCGTCGTCGTAGACGGTGACGTCGTGGACCGTGACGTCTTTGATCGTGCCCACCTCATACAGCGTGATGCCGGCGGCGCCCACGATCGCCCGGCCCGGTTCCACAGCAAGAACAGGCAGCGGGATGCCGAGCCGCCCGCACTCCGCCTCGACGATGCGCGCAAGGTCAGCGGCGACCTCGGTCAGCGACGGTGCCTGCTCGCTGCTCGTGTAGGCGATGCCGTAACCCCCGCCGAGGTTCAGCTCGGGAACCGGCGCGACCTCGCACAGCTCGGCGTGCACCGCGAGCAGGCGTCGTGCGGCCTCGGCGAACGCATCGGTGTCAAGAATCTGCGAGCCGATGTGGGAGTGCAGTCCGAGAAAGTCGAGCGAGTCGTGGGCGCGGATGCGCGTGGCTGCTCTCGGCACGTCGGCGAGCGGGATGCCGAACTTCTGGTCCTGCAGGGCCGTCGCCAGGTACTCGTGCGTGTGCGCGTCGACACCACTGTTGACCCGCAGCCGCACCCGCTGGGTACGACCGTGCCGCACGGCGGCTTCGGCAACGCGGTCGATCTCGATGTCACTGTCGATCACGATCGTGCCGACACCGACCGACACGGCGCGGTCGATCTCCGCGAGCGACTTGTTGTTTCCGTGGAAGCCGATGCGACCCGGCTCCACCCCTGCCGCGAGGGCGAGCGCCAGCTCCCCACCGGTGCACACGTCGACGTTGAGCCCCTCCTCGGTGACCCAGCGCGCCAGCTCAGCCGACAGGAACGCCTTGCCCGCGTAGTACACCGTCGCGGTGCTGCCGCGTGCCTCGAGCTCTCGGCTGAACGCATCCTGGGCCTCCCGCGCCCGATCGCGCACAGACTGCTCGTCGAGCACATACAGGGGTGTGCCGAACTCAGCAGCGAGCGCGGTCGCGCTCACACCAGCGACCGTGAGCTCGCCCGCATCGGTGCGCGTCGCCGTCGGCGGCCACACCTGCGCCGCGAGCGCGTTCGCATCGAGGGGCACGTCAAGCCACGCGGGAGCGAGCGGATTGGCGGTCACGAGAAACCTCAGAACTCAGGGGAAGCTTTGGCGCGGCTTGTGGCCCACCCGAGTCTACCGAGTCGCTGACAGCGGCCATCACGCCCGGTCGCCACCACCACCACCGTCACCCCCGCGAGTTGCGGCAATTCCCCAATGGCGTCCCCGCACGATTGGGGAATTGCCGCAACTCGCGGGCAGGGCGGATGCTTCAGGCTAGGCAGCGGGAACCGGCACGGCCGAGACGGTGCGGTCGATGGTGCACTGGCCGAGCACGCGCGTGCCCAGGTAGACCACCGCGGACTGGCCCGGCGAGACCGAGCCGAGCGGATCATCCGGGGTGATGACAAGCTCCGTGCCGTTCTCGCTGTCGATGAGCTGGGCGATCGCGGGAACCGGGTCGGCGTGGGCGCGAATCTGCACCTCGCACGCGAAGGGCTCGCGCGCGAAATCGGGGGCTGCACCCGCCCAGGAGAACGTGGAACCAGCGAACTCAGCGATGTCGAGCGCCTCACGCGGGCCCACCACGACCTCGTTGGTCTTAGGCCGCACCTCGAGCACAAAGCGGGGCTTGCCGTCGTCAGCGGGGAAGCCGATGCTGAGGCCCTTGCGCTGCCCCACCGTGAACGCATGTGCCCCACCGTGTTGGCCGAGCACCTCGCCGTTGCGGTCCAGGATGTCTCCCTCGGTTGCACCGATCTTGTCGGCCAACCAGGCGCGCGTGTCGCCATCCGGGATGAAGCAGATGTCGTGACTGTCTGGCTTCGACGCGACACTGAAACCGCGGGCCGCAGCCTCCGCCCGCACCTCGGCCTTCGACGGGGTCGTGCCGAGCGGGAACATGCTGTGCGCGAGCTGCTCAGCCGTGAGCACGCCCAGCACGTAGGACTGGTCCTTCGCCCAATCGGCCGCGCGGTGCAGCTCGTGGTTGCCGTGCTCGTCTTCGATCACGTTCGCGTAGTGACCCGTGACGACAGCGTCGAAGCCGAGGTCGAGGGCCTTCTCCAGCAGCGCCGCGAACTTGATCTTCTCGTTGCAGCGCAGGCACGGATTCGGTGTGCGACCAGCCTGGTACTCGGCGATGAAGTCGTCGACGACGTCGAGCTTGAATCGCTCCGAGAAGTCCCACACGTAGTAGGGGATGCCGATGATGTTCGCCGCGCGCTGGGCATCCATCGAGTCCTCGATCGTGCAGCAGCCGCGGCTTCCTGTGCGCAGGGTGCCGGGCATGCGACTCAGAGCCAGGTGAACCCCCACGACCTCGTGGCCGGCGTCGACAGCGCGCGCGGCAGCGACCGCGGAGTCCACCCCGCCACTCATCGCCGCCAATACCTTCATACCGCCCCAACTTTCACCGAAGTATCCTACCTTGCTGGTCACCGAGTCACGCCGGGCGGTGCGTTCAATCAGCGCCCGTTTGCATCAAGCGCGCCAGAACGTTCGGGCGCGACTGACGCCAATGGGCGCGGTGCGCGACGTGCGCCGGGAACGTCAGCGGCCGAGGGCGGTCTGACGGTCGGCGAAGCCCGCGCGCGACGCCCGCTCGTAGGCGCCAGGAAGTGCCGTGAGCAACGCATCGACATCGGCCTCGGTCGAGCTGTGGCCGAGCGTGAACCGCAGGGCGCCGCGGGCCTCCTCCTCGCTCAGACCCATACCCAGCAGCACGTGACTCGCCTCCGGAACGCCGGCCTGGCACGCCGAGCCCGTGCTCACCGCCACCCCGGCGGCGTCGAGCAGGAACAGCAGCGAATCGCCCTCGCAGCCGGGAAAGGTGAAGTGCACGTTCGACGACAGGCGATCGGTCGGGTGCCCGCGCAGCACCGCACTCGGCACCGCCTCCCGCACGCCCTCGATGAGACGATCGCGCAGCCCCGACAGGTCGAGCAGCGGGCGCTGTGCGGCGACTCCGAAGCCGATCGCTGCCGGGGCATCCTGCGTGCCGGAACGCACCTGGCGCTGCTGCCCGCCCCCGTGAATGAGCGGCTCCACCGTCGCGGTGCGCGACAGCACCAGCGCGCCGATGCCGAGCGGCCCGCCGATCTTGTGAGCCGAGACCGACAGGGCGAAGATTCCGGATGCGGCAAAATCAACGGGCACGTGCCCGAACGCCGACACCGCGTCGACATGCACCGGCACACCCTTCGCGTCAGCGAGCGCCACGAGTTCGGCCACGGGCTGAATCGTTCCCACCTCATTGTTCGCCCACAGGAAGGTCAGCAGCGCAACATCGTCGTGCTCGGCAAGTACCCGCTCTGCCGCATCGACGCGAATACGACCCAGCTCGTCGATCGGCAGCCACTCGATGATCGCGCCCTCGTGCCGCTCCAGCCACTCCACCGTGTCGAGCGTCGCGTGGTGCTCGCCGAGGGGAACCAGGATGCGTGGCTTCGGTCTCGATACGGGTCCGCCTTCGGCGGGCGCTACTCGACCAGCGGAAGGGTGGTTTTGTGACCAGAACAGGCCCTTGACGGCGAGGTTGATCGATTCAGTGCCGCCCGAGGTGAAGACCACCTCAATGGGGTCGGCACCGAGGGCAGCGGCGACCTGCTCGCGGGCTTCCTCCAACATCCGCTTCGAGTTCTGACCGTCGCTGTGAATGGACGAGGGGTTGCCGATGAGCCCGAGTGCCTCGGTGTATGCCGTGAGCACCTCGGGCAGCATCGGCGTTGTGGCCGCGTGGTCGAGGTAGACGGTCACGGCCTAGGTGACATCCTTCCGCCAGGTGGTGATGGCACCGGCGATGAGCAGTATGGCGGCGATGCCGGCGAGAACGAGTCCGCCCTGCCACCACTCCAGCGACGTGCTTGCCCCACCCGGGCCGACAGTCAAGGCGGAGTAGAAGCTCGTGCCGACGAGGGCGTCGCTTGCGGCACCGGGAAGGAACTTGATGATGTCACCCGTCCACTCGGCCACGGCCGGGGCCATGCGCAGGATGGGCTCCACGAACTGGGTGAAGGCGACGACCACCACGATCGCGGCCACCTGGCTCGGAATGAGCGCGCCCAGCCCCACGCCGATCACCGCCCACAGCGCCATCGCGACGACGACGCGACCCGCAAGCGCCCACGTGTCTGCGCTGGCCAGTTCAGCGTCGAGTCCGGTGAGGCTCAGGATGGGCGCTCCCGGCCCGATTGAGCCCAGCAGGCCGATGACACCGAACAGCGCACCGCCGACGAGCATGACGAGGGCTTTCGCCGCGAGCACGTAGCGGCGCTTCGGAGTGGCCAGGAATGTGGGTGTGAGCGTCTGATGCCGGAACTCGGCGGTTGTCACTAGCGCGCCCAGCAGCACGGGGAACACGTAGCCGATCGTGGAGGCGACCGCATAGATCACGGGCGCGATGTCGTCGCTGGGCATGGGCTGCCCTGCTGACGCGAGCTGCTCACCGAGGCCACCGAATACGGCGGCGAGCACGCTCGCGGTGAACGCGACGTAGCCGAGCAGAATGAGCGCGAGTACCCACCACATGCGGGTGGAGAACAGTTTGCGCAGTTCAGCGTGAACGGAGCGAATGAGAATCACTGCGTGCCCCCTTCGCTCGTGGCGTCGCCCCTCGAGGCGAGCGAGCCGTCCTGAACCAGTTCGAGGAACGACGCTTCGAGTTGGGTCGATTCGGCGCTGAGGCGGTTGAGGGCAATGCCGGCGGTGAGGGTCAACTGTCCGAGTTCCGCCGCGGTCTGCCCGGTGACGCTGAAGCCGTCGTCGGTCAGGGTGAACTGGGCACCCGCACCGGTCAGCGCGGCGGCGAGCCGATCGCGGTCGATGGCGTCGATCATGACGCGGCCTCCCCCGCCGCCGAGGTCTGCGAGACCGCCCTCGTAGACGAGTCGTCCGCGGGAGATGATGACGAGCCGGTCGACGCTCTGCTGCACCTCGCTGAGCAGGTGCGAGGAGATGAGCACGGTGCGGCCCTCGGCCGCGAGGTCACGCAGGAACATGCGAATCCAGCGGATGCCTTCGGGGTCGAGCCCGTTGACGGGCTCGTCGAGCACGAGCACCCTGGGGTCGCCGAGGAGGGCGAAGGCAAGGCCGAGGCGCTGCCGCATGCCGAGTGAGTAGCCCCCGACTCGGCGGTCGCCGTACTGGTCGAGCCCGACCTGGGTGAGCACTTCGTCGGAGCGGCGTGCGGGGATGCCTGCGGCGGCGGCATACACGTTGAGGTGGTTCCGTGCGGTGCGGCCGGGGTGGAAGCTGGATGCCTCGAGTGCGGTGCCGACGGTGGTGAGGGGCGAGTCGAGGTCGCGATAGGCGGTGCCGCCGATGGTGGCGGTGCCGGAGGTGGGTGTGACGAGCCCGAGGAGCATGCGCAGGGTGGTGGTCTTTCCTGCGCCGTTGGGGCCGAGGAATCCGGTGACTTCGCCGGGTCTGACGCTGAAGCTCAGCTCGTCGACGGCGCGCACGGTGCCGAAGGACTTGCTGAGTCCATGAATGTCGATAGTTGTGCTAGTTGCCATAGAACAATCTTGTCAGTTCAGGGATCGAGTGTCCAGTCTACCGGCGCAGATTCTTGCGCCCTGAGAGCGTCGTTCGCTCGACTGAACGGCCGGGAGCCGAAGAACCCGCCCGACGCGGACAGCGGGCTCGGATGGGCTGAGCGAATCACGGGCCTGCTGTTGAGGAGCGGCTCAAGCGTGCCCGCGTCCCTTCCCCAGAGGATGGAGACGAGCGGGGCGTCGCGCGCGGCGAGGCAGCGGATGGCGTGCTCGGTGACCTTCTCCCAGCCCAGCCCGCGATGAGAACCAGAGGCGCCGGGTCGCACGGTGAGAACCCTGTTGAGGAGGAGCACGCCGGAGCGGGCCCACGCCGAGAGGTCGCCGTGCGCGGGTGGGGTGATGCCAACATCGTCGTGGAGTTCGCGGTAGATGTTCTGCAGGCTGCGCGGGATGGGCCGCACGGCAGGGTCGACGGAGAACGCGAGGCCGACGGCGTGACCGGGCGTCGGGTAGGGGTCTTGGCCGACGATGAGCACACGCACGTCGTCGAAGGGTGTCGTGAAGGCGCGCAGCACATTGGCTCCCGCGGGCAGGTAGCTCTTGCCCTCGGCGGCGTCGGCCCGCAGTCGCTGCCCGATCTGCGCGATGGTGTCGGCGACGGGTTCGAGTGCGCGGGCCCATCCGGCTTCGACGAGTTCGGGCAGTGGGCGGGGCGTGCTCATACGTCGAGTCTACGAACCTGGTTCGCCTCGGCATCCGCTGCTCCCGTCACTCGCTCAGGGGTCACGCGCTGGGCCGGTGAGCCGATAGCATCCCTCTCATGATGTCAGCGCTGCGCGGTCGGTCGGGGGCGGTCACCGCCAGCCTGATCGGGTTTCTGTTCTTCGTCGAGTTCGTGAGCGGGATCCTGCAGGGGTTCTACGTTCCGCTGATCCCCGACCTCGTGCGATATCTGGAGATCGGCGACGCCGACTTCAACATCTTCGAGGGCGCGCAGCTGCTGCTGTCGGCGCTGGTGGTGCCGGTGCTGGCGAAGCTCGGCGACATGTACGGACACAAGAAGATTCTGCTGATCTCGACCGTGCTCACGGCAGGGGCGACCTGGTGGCTGGCGTTCGCAGGCGATTTCACGAGCTTCCTGGTCGCCTGGACGCTGCAGGCCTTCTACGTCGTGTGGCTGCCCCTCGAGATCGCGCTCATCTTCGACAAGGGCCGTCGCAGCGGTTTCGCGGCCAGTGCGACGCGCAGGGCCGCGGGCCTGCTCATCGTCGGCCTCGAAGCGGGTGCGATCGCCGGAGCGCTGGGCAGTTCGGTCGTGTTCGGCGCGTTCGGCGGCGAGGAGAACCTGTCGACCTCGGTGAGCCCGACGCTCATGGTCCCTGCGGTGGCGGTGACGATTGTGTTCTTCGTCATTCTGTTCGGCGTGCCGGAGTCGGAGCCCGAGCCGGGGCGCAGCCTCGACTGGGTTGGGTTCTCGATACTCACGCTCGCGCTGCTGCTGATCACGGGTGGTCTCACGTTCCTGAAATTCAACGAAGGCGCCCTGTGGCCGTGGCTGCTGATTGTGGCCGGTGTGCTCACGTTCTGGCCGTTCGTAGCATTCGAACTGCGGCAGAAGGACCCGGCGATCGACATCCGGGTGCTGCGCCAGCCGAACATGTGGCCGGTGCAGCTGACCGCGTTCCTCATCGGCATCAGTCTGCTCGGGGCGCAGGCGCCGCTGGCCACCTACGCGGGCACCGATTCTGCGGAGATCGTCGATGGTGAGCCGCTCGGCTACGGACTCGGACTGCCCGCGGGCACGATCTCGATTCTGATCGGCGCCTACCTCATCTCGATGATTGTGGGCGCGCTGCTGTTCCCGCTCGTATCGAAGTGGGGAAACCCCCGGTTGGCGCTCATCATTGCGTCGTTCTTCGTCGCCGTCGGCTACCTGATGTTCATTCCGTTCCACCTCGAGACGTGGCAGGTGTTCACCAACATGGCGATCGCGGGCCTCGGCAGCGGTGCCCTCGTCGGCGCGATGCCCGCGGCAGCAGCAGCGGCAGCACCGCGCGGCCAGACGGGTATCGCATCGGGCCTCACGAACACGACGAAGACGATTGGCGGCTCCTTCGCATCGAGTGTCTTCGCGATCGTGCTTGCGATCGGCGCAGTGCAGGTGGCCGGCGGCGTCGCCGGCAGCCTCTTCGGCTACTACCTGGTGTGGGGAATCTGCGGTGTCGGGGCCGTGCTGGCGGCGGTGCTGCTCTACTTCGTGCCGAAGAACGCTTTCGCCGACATCGCCGCCGACGACGAGACACTCGACAACGACGTCGCTGCGGCGATCT
>DAOMOV010000067.1:0-337 GCA_035444505.1 Terrimesophilobacter sp. | reverse complement strand
GAGTCGCGTCATCATCACGGCGCCCAGGTGCACGACCCTGACAATCACCCTTCCCCCTCCGGCTGTGCGAGCACCGTGTCGGCGATGCGGAACGCGGTATTGGCTGCGGGAACTCCCGCGTAGATCGCGGACTGCAGGATGACCTCGCGGAGCTCGTCTACCGTGAGCCCATTGCGCAGGGCCGCCCTCAGGTGCATGGCGAGCTCTTCCTGGTGGCCGCACGCGATGAGCGAGGAGAGCACCGCGATCGAACGCGAACGTCGATCGAGGTTGGGCCGCGACCAGACATCGCCCCACGCGACACGGGTGATGAAATCCTGCCAGTCCGCCGTGAACG
>DAOMOV010000066.1:0-9621 GCA_035444505.1 Terrimesophilobacter sp. | reverse complement strand
GACTCCGGCGCACGACCATCCAGCCACCGCCGCAGCACCCCCGACGGCACGTCCTCGACGGTCAGCGCGAAACAGTGGTGGTCACGCCAGTCCCCATCAATGTGAATGTACCTGCGCCGCAGCCCCTCATACCGGAACCCCAGCTTCTCCACCACCCTCAAGCTCGGCCCATTCTCCGGCCGGATGCAGATCTCCATGCGGTGCAGCTGCAACTCGAAAAAACAGTGATCCGTCGCCAGCGCCACGGCCGTCGGCGTCACATTCTTGCCCGCAAACCGCTCCGACACCCAGTACCCGATCGTCGCCGACGACACCGACCCCCACTGCACGCTCGACACGTTCAACTGCCCCGCCAGTTCCCCCTCGAACTCGATCACGAAGGGCAGGCCCTCCCCCGCGCGCGCCCGCGCCAGAAGATTGCGGATGCCTCCCCGCGGGTCATACGGAAGGGGCCCAGACGGGTTCGTCGCCTCCCACTGCCGCAGCCACCCCCGGTTGTCGCGAAGCTCCCGGTGCAGCGCCCGCGCGTCACGCACCCGGATCGGGCGTATCGTCACCGGCCCCTCGCTCAGCGTAGGAATCAGCACCCCGAACCGCCCCAGCGCCTAGTCGAGCCGAGCCGCGAAATCCTTGAGCCACGGACGCAACTCCGGCCCCAGGTCCTCGCGCTCCGTCGCCAACTGAATAATCGCCTTGATGTAGTCCACCCGATCACCCGTGTCGTAGCGGCGGCCACGGAAGACCACCCCGAAGACGCCCCCCGCAAGCTCCGGCGCCGCCGCGAGCGACTGCAGCGCATCCGTCAGCTGAATCTCGCCCCCCTTGCCCGGCGGGGTCCGCTCCAACACCTCGAACACCTCCGGTCGCAGCACGTAGCGGCCGATCACCGCCAGATTCGACGGCTGTTCGCCCAGGGCGGGTTTCTCCACGAGCCCCGTCACGCGCACCACATCGTCGTCGTCCGTCGGTTCCACCGTCGCGATGCCATAGAGGTGCGCCGCCTCCGGCTCCACCTCCAGCAGCGCGATCACGCTCGCGTTGCGCTGGGCCTGCACCTCGAGCATCCGGGAGAGCAGCACATCGCGAGCATCGATGATGTCGTCACCCAGCAGCACCGCAAACGGCTCATCGCCCACGTGCATCTTCGCCCGCAGCACCGCGTGCCCGAGACCCAGAGGGTCACCCTGCCGCGTGTAGTGCATCTCCGCCAGAGTTGACGACGCCTCCACCTTGCGCAGCCGGTCGACATCGCCCTTCTTCTCGAGCACCGCCTCCAACTCGCTCACCCGATCGAAGTGGTTCTCCAGCGCGCTCTTATTGCGGCCCGTGATCATGAGCACATCGGTGAGGCCGGCCTCCACCGCCTCCTCCACGACGTACTGAATCGCCGGCTTGTCCACCACCGGCAGCATCTCCTTCGGCATCGCCTTCGTCGCAGGCAGAAACCGCGTACCCAGACCCGCCGCAGGAATGACCGCCTTCGACACCGCTCTCGCCGCGGGCGTCGCCGTCGGCCTCGTCGTCGCGTTCGCCATGGGGCAAGGCTACCCGGTGCGGCCTAGACTGAACGCCATGAACGGTGATGAGCCACAGCGCAAGAAGGCGCTCCGCGCCGAACTGCGGGCGCGCCGCCGCACCCTCACCGCGAGCGAACGCGACACCGCCACCGTTGCCTTCACCCAGCACCTCACCGAACTCGTGAACGCCCTCGGCGCCACCACGATCGCCGCATTCCTTCCCTCGAACGACGAGCCCGACATCCGCCCCTTTCTCGACTGGGCGAGCGACACCGGCATCCACACACTCACGCCCGTCAGCCGCGAAGACGGCCTGCTCGACTGGGTCGCCGACAGCGGCGACGAGACCGTCGGCGACCTGGGTGTGCCCGAACCCGTCGGCGACCTTCTCGGCCCCATGGCCGTCGACGATGTCGATCTCATGCTCATCCCGGCGGCCGCCGTCGACCGCGCAGGTATGCGGCTGGGGTGGGGCCGCGGCTACTTCGACCGCCTCATCGGTTCCATGGAAGACCCACCGCCGATCTATGCTGTCATCTTCGAGACCGAACTCCTCGAGGCCGTACCCACCGAACTCCACGACAAACCCGTCGACGGCGTCATCACCCCCGCAGGCATCACGACCTTCGAACCCGTCTGACGCCGCATCCCACCACTGACACGAAACAGCGAAACCAGCATGCCCACCTACTCCTACCGCTGCGCCGACTGCGGCCACGCCTTCGACATCCAGCAGGCCTTCACCGACGACTCCCTCACCGTATGCCCCGAATGCGGCGGCACGCTGCGCAAAGTGTTCGGCAACATCGGAGTCACCTTCAGCGGCAGCGGCTTCTACCGCACCGACTCGCGCGCGAAGCCCGAGGGGTCGAAGGGCGACGGGTCGAAGGGCGAGGGGTCCAAGTCTGACGGGACGAAATCAGAAAAGTCCACGTCGTCGACGGATGCCGGTGGTACCAAGAGCACGCCATCCACCTCGGAGAAATCGAAGGCGGCGGCCTCGACCACCGCGTCGACGTCATCGAACTCCTCGGCGAAGAAGCCCTGAGGCTGGACTCACGCCCATGCTCCGCCTAGGTTGTTGACACAACGAGAGCCGGGAGGCGCCATGTTCGCAGGGTTCAAAGAGTTCATCATGCGCGGCAACGTCATTGACCTTGCCGTTGCTGTCGTCATCGGCGCGGCGTTCACGGCCGTCGTTAACGCACTCGTCGAAGGGCTACTCAACCCCGCACTCGGTGCGCTATTCAACGCTGACAACCTCAAGGATGCGTGGACGGTGAGCATCCTGTCCGTGTCGGGAGGCGAACCGGCAACGCTGATGTTCGGTGCTGTGGTCGCCGCCGCGATTCAGTTCCTGCTCGTCGCAGCCGCCGTCTACTTCGTGCTCGTCATGCCCATGAACAAGATGCGCGAGCGCGCCGAGGCGCGACGGGCCGCGGGCGCACCCCCCGAGGAAGTCGCACCAGACGAGCTGTCACTGCTCACCGAGATCCGCGACCTGCTGGCTGCCCGTAAGGAATAGTCGCACCCCCGTTGGTCGAGTGCCGGAAATCCCAAACCCCGTTGGTCGAGTGGCGCCGTAGGCGGTGTATCGAGACCCGCCCACCAGATCTCGATATGCGGCTTCGCCGCTACTCGATCACCGGAAACAGGGGCCAGCTGCGATCACCGGGAGGCGGTGAGTTCCTCAACCCCAGTGGGGAGGTTTATCGCCCCGCAGCCGCTCATCGTTCTCGTCGGGTGCGTGCCGCAACGGTTCTGGCGCAGGGTGGGGGTCGCTGCCGGGTGCGGGCTCTGTGGTGACGCGCCGCGGACCCGCCGGTCTGGGCGCAGGGGCCTCGTCGGCGGACTGCGGTGCGGCGGACTGAATGCTGATAGGTGCGGTCGGGGTGTCGGATGCGTGCGACGCGGCTGCCGGCTCAAGCTGCGCAGCCGTGGGCGGCGGGGCGGAATCACCCGCTGGCAGGGGAACTGCCACAAGCGGCGGTGCGGGCTGCGGCGGCAGCACGGGCGTAGCACCTAGCATGCTGACGATGCTGTCGGCAACGGCGTCGGGGTTGCTGAAGAGTTCGAAGGCGTGCACACGCAGGTAGTGCCAGCCGAGGCGGCGCAGGAGAGCCGGTCGAAGCCTCAGGGATTCGCGCAGGCTGTGCTGCAGCGCGGTGTCGGTTTCGATGGTGAGACACATGCCGCCGTGGGAGGCGACGAGTCCGAGTTTGCCGCGGTGCCCGAGTGCGACGCGCAGGCCGCGAGCCTCGAGCCGTCGGGCGAGATCGACGAGGAGCGGGTCACTGTCGTCGGGCACGTTGTCGTATCGCGTGCGGGCGGTGACGTCGGCGAGCACCTCAGTGAGGGCGAGTGCGCCGTGATCCATTCGTGCGTCGTCAAGGTGCTCGGCGGTGAAGCAGGAGACGATGATCATGGCGCGACGGGCGCGGGTCATGGCGACGGCGAGGAGCCGTTCGCCCCCCGGATGACCGAGGGGTCCGAAGTCGGAGAGCACGCGACCGTGCGGGGTGCGCCCGTAGCCGATGGAGAAGATGACACGGTCGCGGCTTTCGGCGACGGCCTTGTCGATGGTCATGACGGTGAAGGGCTCCGCACGGTCGCCGACGACGAACTGTTGCAGCGCCGGTCGGGTGGTCATGGCGCCCAGCACTGCGCGATGCACGCGGGAAGCGTGGCGGGGGCTCGCGGTGATGACCATGAGCGATTCCTTCGGTCGCTGGTTTGCGTGCTCAATGATGAGTTCGACGACGCGGTCCACTTCGGCGTCGATGCTCTCGACCGCGCCGGTGTCGTCGTCGGGCATCCCGGTGCCGTCCTCGACATAGTCGATGCGGATGCTGTTGTGCCCGAGGAAGCTGCCCGCCCAGGGCAGTGAGTCGATGCGCCCCGCGTAGAAGCGGCGGTTGACGAGTTCGGCGAGGTCTTCGCCACCAGCGCGGTAGCTGCGGGTGAGGGTGAGCGTGGGAAGGAGGGTGTCGAGGGCCGCGAGGGCGGAGCGGCCGTGGAGTTCGTCGAGCTCAGCCGCCGTGGTGACGGTGGTGGAGGCATCCGCGTGACTGCTCACTCCGATCTCGAACCGTGACGGCGTCTGTGCGACGGGGTCGCCGAAGGCGACGACCTGTTTGCCGCGTTTGATGGCGGCGGCGTTCTCGGCGAGCGTGGTCGCACCGGCATCGACGAGGATGACGGTATCGAAACGCACGGAGTTGCTCACTTCGTGCACATCGTAGGGTGAAGCGAGCCAGACGGGTGCGATCGCGCGGGCGAGGTGAGGCGCGGACTCGTGGAGTTCGCGCGACGTGATCGTCGATCGCCGCAGTGCCTTCTTGAGGGCGGCGGCTTCGTCGGGCCAGTCGTCGAGGCCGATTTTCCACGCCTCTGCGAGCTGCCAGGCGAGGAGGCCTGCACTGCCGGCGGCGTGAGTCTCGTCGACGAGCCTGAAGTCGGCCTCGAGCCGGTCGAGCACGCCCGTGTTGGCACCGAGGAGGGCACGTTCCCGGTCGAGGAGGATTTCGAGAGCGGAGCGCCACCATGCCTGCTCGAGTTCCGCGGCGATCTGGTCTTCGGTGACGTGGCGGGCGGCGAGGTCTGCGAGGAGGGGCTCGAGTTCGAGACCCGCGAGGGTGCCAACGAGTTCGCTGCGCTCCTGCAGGTTGTGCAGGACGTCGGATTCTGCGGCGAGCCCGTTCATGACCCCGAGGAGCTGCGGAATGGGCAGATCGGCAAGCGCAGCGCCGCCGAGTGAGGCGCGCAGCGGGGCGTCGAGCACGGCGAGATCCTGCATGACGCGCTGGTGCATGACCTGCACATCGGCGATTCCCACGGGAACCTGCGGGGTCACCCCTTCGGGTGAGAATCGCTGCCACAGCATCCGCTGATCCTGAATCTGGCGGAGTGCCGTGTTGATGTCGAGAACGTGCACGCCGGGCCGCTGGTATTCCTTCGCAAGCTGCTTGAGTCGGCGACGCTGAGTGCTCGTGAGATGGGTTGCCTCTCTTCGCGGTGAGGTTGCGGCGATGAGGTCGGCGAGGGATCGGTCGAACACGACGGGTTGGAACTTGTCGAGAGTGTCGCGGATGTCGACCAGCAGTCGCAGGTACACACCCAGTTCCGACACGGTGGTGAAGGGCCGCATGCGAGTGTTGCCGACGAGTTCGTTTCCGCGCTGAAGCAGGTTGGGGATTTCGGTGAGGTGCAGGCGCATCGCGATCGTGTGTGCGCCCACGGCGTCATCGCCGTTGCGGAACGACGCCCCGTACCAGGGCGAGTCGCCCGGCCCGTAGCGGAACTCTCCCAGCCGTGCGGCCTTCACCATGGTGTCGGCAACCTGGGCGCGTCCGGCGGTGAGTTTCGCGACGGTCGTGGCGCCGAGCCGCGCGGTCGATTGCGGTGGTGTGGGGAGCAGCGCGAGTCGGGAGAGCTCTGTGAGGCAGTCCAGCACCGAGACGCCGAGGTCGTCGTCGCGGCGTCCGATCGCGGCACGGTAGTCGAGGAGCACTTTGCGCAGACGCACGAGGGCGTCGTTGACTTCACCCAACTGCGGCTGGGTGGCCTTCTCGTTGCGACTGATGGAGCGGATGAGGTCGCGGCGCAGGGTAGCGGTCGACACCCCGACTCCGGTGAGTCCGACGTCGTTGAACCGGGCGGCGATCCCTCTCAGCGTGGCACGGCGGGCGCTGACGACGAGCACGCGCTTGCTCTGTTCGACGAGCGTTCCGATGGCGTTGACGATGGTCTGCGTGCCTCCCGTGCCGGGGAGTGTCTTGACGACGACGGAGTTGCCAGCCGCGATCTGAGCGATCACGTTCTCCTGCTCGCCGTCAGCGTCGAGGAGAAGGTGGTCGGTGTCAGGGTTGCGTTCATCGGGCGGTGCGGGGCTCACTGCAACGTAGGATTCCTCGACCGACCACTTCGCGCTGGGGTTGCCGGCAAGCGCATCAAGCACGGGATGCTCGAACTCGAGGGCGTCGTCGAGCATGGGCGGCGCGACCTCGGCGAAGGACGAGACGACCAGGCGCGGCTGCACGTTGAACCAGTCGAGGTGTGAGGTGAGCCCACGGAGACGGTCGATGACCGGGTTGGGTGAGAACGTGCCGTCGCTTTCGGCGAGCTGCGCGAACGCGTGGGCGTCGAGGGATATCTGGAACTGTTCGTGCAGTGTGCGCACGAGCGCGGGGTTGAGGAATGCTTCGCCCCGAAGCTTCAGTTCGAAGTCGTTTCCGGCCCGCCGAATGACGAGGGGGCGAAGCAGGATCGGCGCTCGGTACGACTCATCGTCGTGATTCCACTCCGCAATGCCCACAGCGAGGTGGATCGAATCGATGCCGCGCACGGTGGCGAGCTCGAGTCCTTTGTCGGCCACGGCATCCGCCGCCGCGAGTGCGGTGTGCAGGGCGAGGTCGTCGCGGATGAGGCTGGAGAGTGGAGTGACCGAACCAGCGACGAAACGCGCGAGACCGCCCGGGTGGGTGGTGCCGAACTCAACGTGTGTGCCCTGATCGTCGGCGAAGTGAAGCAGCGGGTTTCGCCCCCCGAGCGAGGCGAGCTCGTCACGCCAGGTCGCCCAGACGGGTTCAGCCACGTTCACCGCCCGGTACCGGGGATCTCCGACGCTGAGGGCGTGGGGTGCCGTGACCTGGGTCTCGGCCCGGGTGGGATCGTCGAAGACTTCTGGCTCGGCCAGAAAGTCGTCTCGTTGATCGGCACGCCACACGATGCAACCTTAAGTGGCACTGTCCGTGATTTCGGGGAGGTTCGGGGAGTTTCGAGCAACCGCCCCGCGGTGCCACACGCCTAGGATTGCCCCATGGCGGCGGAACTCGCGAGCGCACTGGTGACCACGATCGTCACGGTCGCGGTGATCGCGGTCGCCGCTCTCGTGGTGGGCTTCTGGTGGCTGTCGCGCAAACGGTTGCGCTTCGGCCCCGCGTCGAAGATCGATGCGAGGCAGCAGGAGGCGAACATTCTGCTGGTGAGGGCGGATGACGCGGTGACGGCCGCCGGCGATGAGGTGGGTTTCGCGATCGCCCAGTTCGGCGCGAAGAAGGCGGCCCCTTTCGTCACCGCGTTGGACGAGGCGCGGACACAGCTTCGCGAGGCGTTCGAGCTGCAGCAGAGACTCGACGACGCCTACCCCGACACCCTCACGCAGCGCCGCGACTGGAGCGACCGCATTGCGATGCTGTGCCGCAGCATCCAGTCCTCGCTCGATACGCACTCCGCGGAGTTTCGTGGTCTGCGTCAGCGCGAAAGCGATGCCCCTCGCACGCGGGATGCTCTCGTGGCCAGGCTGGAGACCCTCGAGACTGCTCGGGATGCGGCATCCGGAGCCCTGGGTCGACTCACCGAGCACTACGCGCCGCGGGCGATCTCGAGCGTCGCCGACAATGTGCGTCGCGCGGATACGGCGCTGACACTCGCACGTGAGCTGCTCGCCGAGACGAAGGACACGATAGCGGCGGGGAACGCCGTGGGTGAGACGCTGCTGCGCATCGCAGAGCACCTTTCTCGCGCCGAGCAGTTCTTCGACGCCATCGACGCGCTCGAAACCGAACTCGCCAAGGCGAGTTCCGCTGCGTCCGACCTGCGTGCGGCAACCGAACAGAACCTCGCCGAGGCGCGGCAACTGCGGGAGTCACCACCCGATGCCGCATCGAGCAACACGATCAGCACCGCAATGAGCACCGTCAGTGAAGCGCTCGCGCAGAACGCATCCCTCCCTGACCCGCTCGTCGAGCTTGAGCGGCTGCGTCAGGCCAACGCGGCGCTGGACCAGTCGATGGCAAACGCTCGCAACCAGCAGCGCCGACTCGACGGGGCTCGAACGGCCCTCACGGGGGCGCTCGTGCAGGCCCGCAGCCAGTTGGTGACGACACGGGACTTCATCGCGGGCCGTCGCGGTGGAGTCGGGGTTGCCGCGCGCACGCGCATCACCGAGGCAGAGCGCCTGCTCGCCTTGGCCGAGGCCGAGTCAGACCCGGTCGCGGCGCTCGATCTGGCGCGAAGCTCGGCGACGCACTCGCGCGACGCTGACGCGCTCGCCCGCTACGACCTGCTGCGCGCCTGACAGCTCGCCATCCGGTCACCGCCAGACGGAGAGCGCGTCGACTGGGAGTCGACTGCTCGCAACCTGAGAGAAAGGTTGAAGCTCTCTGCCAGTGTCGTGAAGAATCGCGCACCGTGGCGCGCTTCGCCACAGACTGGCCCCACGGCAAGCAACCAAGGAGATGAGAGAGATGGCGACCGCACGCGACATCATCAGCGACTGGCCCGAGGAGTCTCGAGAGGCCGCTCAGTTGGTCATCGATGCCTTCGGGGAGCCGCACGAGTCGGCTCCGTCGCGGCTCACCTGGTTCGACATCGACAACAGCAAACGGGTCGTGGCGAAGCGTGAGTTCTCGCACCACGACTTCCCTGCCCCCCACACGGACTCCGTGACCTCGACCATCGCCTACCGCGTGCCGCCCGAGCTTGCGAGCGATATCGTGGCGTTCGACGGGAGCGTGACGATCGCGCGCACCGATGGCGAAGTCTCGGCCACATGCCACGACGTCGAGGCCAATCATCTCGCGCTCAACCTCGTCGATGACATCGTGCGCGGCGTGTACACCGCGCAGGAGGCGCGCGACTACTACGGCAAGGAATTCCTTGACTACCGCCGCGGCAAGGCGACCCCGTATATGCGCAAGCTGCGAATGACGGCCGACGAGAACGCAGCCGACTCCGACGAGCGGTCGCTGAGCGACGACGACCTCGAGCAGGCGAAGGCCGAGGGGGAGCGCAGGAAGGAGCAGCTGGTCTAGCCGCACCGCGCGGTGTCGGCCGTGCTTCAGACGCGCGCGAATTCGGCGCTGATGTGCTCCGCGAGGTCGGCGCGCTCATCGAGGGAGAGGAACGACGCATCCGCAGCATTGAGCTGGAACACCTCGAGGTCGCCGAGACCATAACCGAAGGTGTCACAGAGCAGGCTCAGCTCACGGCTGAGCGTCGTGCCGCTCATGAGCCGGTTATCGGGGTTCACCGTCACCCGGAACCCCAGTTGGTAGAACACGTCGAAGGGGTGGTCGGCCATGGTGTCGCCCCACTGGGCGAT
>DAOMOV010000065.1:0-9694 GCA_035444505.1 Terrimesophilobacter sp. | reverse complement strand
GTGCGCCCCCAGCAAGTACATCTCGCGCGGCGTCAAGGTCGCTGAGGTCGGCGACCTCGAGGCGGATGCCCCACGGCTCGAAGACGCGGCGCACGAGCCGGTGGGTTCCGCCGTAGACGTCGTTGCCCATGACGACGCGGTCTCCCGGTTTCAGTACGGCGCGCAGCAGCACGTCTTCGGCAGCGAGCCCGGAGGCGAAGCTCAGCGCGTGCGCGCCCCCCTCGAGTGCGGCCAGCTGCGCCTGCAGCGAGTCGCGGGTGGGGTTGGTGCCCCGCGTGTACTCGTACCCGCCGCGCAGGTCGCCGACGGCGCGCTGCACGAACGTCGATGTCAGGTAGAGCGGCGGGATGACGGCGCCCGTCGTCGGGTCGAAATCCTGCCCCGCGTGGATGGCACGCGTCGCGAAGTCCTGCGCGGAATCGTTCTCGGTCATGAGCCTGCCTCCGTGATGTGCTGCAGCAGCGCGCGGCGGGTGAGTACGCTGACGGGTTTGCCATCGCGCAGGATGAGCGCGGCATCCGTCCTCTGCAGTGCGGACCGCAGCGCCTCGACGCCTTCGCCGACCCCGACGAGGGGCAGTTCGGGGCCTACGAGGTCATCGATCGGGTCACCCGGTTGGTGCGTTCCGACCGCGAGCGCGTCGAGCAGGGCGCGCTCCGAGATCGACCCGGCCACCTCGCCGAGCACGACGGGCGGCGCGGCGGCGAGCACAGGCAAGACGGATGCCTCGGCCCCCGCGAGCGCGTCGATCGCCTCCCGCAGACGCGCACCCCGCCTCACGTGCGGAAGCTTCTCGGCGGCATCACCGATGATCGACTCCACGAGCACGGGCGGGTCGCCCCCGTCAAGGTCAGGCTCGACGGCGTCGTGCGGATCGGTGGCGAAGCCGTGCCGGGACATCCACCCGTCGTTGAACACTTTCGCGAGGTAACCGCGCCCGCCGTCGGGCAGCAGTACGACCATGACGGCATCAGCGGGGAGGGTCTGGGCGACCTTGAGTGCGCTCGCGACGGCCATGCCGCTCGAGCCGCCCACGAGCATTCCCTCCTCGAGGGCGAGGCGGCGGGTCATGGCGAAACTCTCCGCGTCGGTCGAGGCGACAACCTCGTCGACGACGGTGGGGTCGTAGGCGCCCGGCCAGAAGTCCTCACCGACACCCTCGACGAGGTAGGGGCGACCCGTGCCACCCGAGTAGACCGAGCCTTCAGGGTCGGCACCGATCACGACGACGCGGCCGTCGGAGACCTCCTTGAGGTAGCGGCCCGTGCCGCTGATCGTGCCGCCCGTGCCGACGCCGGCCACGAAGTGGGTGATGGTGCCATCGGTATCGCGCCAGATCTCGGGGCCCGTCGACTCGTAGTGGCTGAGCGGACCGTTCTGGTTCTCGTACTGATTCGGTTTGAACGCGCCGGGAATCTCGCGAGCGAGCCGATCCGAGACGCTGTAGTAGGAGCGCGGGTCATCCGGCGCCACCGCCGTCGGGCACACCACAACCTCCGCACCGTACGCCGCGAGAGTGCTGCGCTTGTCCTCGCTCACCTTGTCGGGGCACACGAAAACGCACCGGTACCCGCGTTGCTGCGCCACGAGGGCGAGCCCGATCCCCGTGTTGCCGCTCGTGGGCTCCACAATCGTGCCGCCCGGTTTCAGCAGCCCCTCTCGCTCCGCCGCATCGATGATGCGCACCGCGATGCGGTCCTTCGACGACCCCCCGGGGTTCACGTACTCGAGCTTGACGAGCACCGTCGCCGCGCATCCGTCGGTCACCTCATTCAGGCGCACGAGCGGGGTATTGCCGATGATGTCGAGAACAGAATTGGCGATAGTCATTGGCGCCCAATCTAGCAGCGGCCAGGCGCAGGTTACCCCTAGTAGGCGATGACGCGAGAGCCCTCCGGTGCCACCATGCCCGCCTCGGCGAACGCCTTCAGCACGAGAGAGCGCCGGTTGTCGATCTCCAAGCCGAAATCGCGAGCGAGTTCGGGAAGCTCGTCGACGAGCTCATCCAGAACCTCGACAGGAACGAACAAGCACGACACGAGCGAGCGCGCCACCACCGACGCGTTGATGCCCTGCCGAGTGAGCGATGTCAGCCCCACGATGTGACCCCGCACGAGCTCCGTCACGTAGAGCTGCGCCCCATTCTTCACCTCGACGACCATTGACGCCTGGCCGTCAATGATGACGTGCACGCCGCGCGGGGGCTCACCCGGGCGCTGCAGCCTCTCGCCACGCACGAACTGGTGCAACTGCACGCCCGACGCCAACGACAGCGCCCTCTCCGGCGAACACCTCAGAATCGGCCCGAACTCGGTCAGCATCGCGATCCTGCGCTCGTGCGTGTCGTACTCGGTCTCGAGGTCCCGATCCAGATGCAGGCCTGCCCGCCGAGCCGCGTACCAGAGACGAGTGCGAAACTCCGCGAGCGTCCCGTACTCATCCCCCGGCGAGTTCACCGGAATATCCACCTCGTAGCGCGCCTTCGTCAGCGGGGCGGCGTCTGGCTCGCCGCCCTCCGCAAGCTGCGGCAGATCCCCCGCCACCTCGCGCAGCACCTCCATCACGCGGTGAGGCGGGTCATCCGTCGTGAACCGCACCACCGTGCTCGCGTTGTAGTGCGAGGTCTTGCGGCTCAGGTTCGTGAACCCCGAACCCGCAAGCTCCGAGTTCGGAATGATCTGCAGGCCGCTCACCGTGCGGATGTGCACCGCCCGCCAGTTGACCTCCTCGACGCGTCCGCGCACGCCACCCACGTCCAGCCAGTCCCCCAGCTGGAACGGCTGCTCGAACAGCAGCAGCAGACCCGCGAGCACGCTCCCCACCGCGTTCTGCAGAGCCAGACCGATCACAATCGAGCCGATGCCGAGCGCCGTGAACAGGCCCCCGACATCCGCGCCCCACACCCAGCTGAAGAGCACCGCGATCGACACCACAATGACGAGGAACCGAACCACGTCGATGAAGATCGACGGCATCCGCTCACGCCACGTGCCCTTGCGAGCCGTGACGAACAAGGCGAAGTTGAGGCCGTTGATGAGCACGAGAATGACGAGGAAACCGAGGATGGTCGCGACGATGCGAGACCAGTTCGCGTCGACATCGACGTCGTGCGTCTGACTCAGCAGCACAAGCAGCGCCGCCGTCGGAGCGACGTAGTTGCGCAGGAGGAGCACGATGCGCGCAGCCTGGCTGCCGCGACGCAGGAGGGCCTCACGCCACTCCGTGAGCACGAGCAGCACGATCGGCAGCCCGACGATGACAATGACCGACGGCCAGAACCACGACTGGTTCCACAGGTCAAGCACGGGACTCCGCCACCTCCAGCCGCCACACCCGGCCGCCCGACGCATCGCCGGCGATGGGGCCCGCATCCGTCAGCGAGAATGACGGCGGCACCGACTCCTTCACCCTGTCGGTGACGAAAATGCCGTGACCACGCTGGGAATCCTGCACCCTGAACGCGAGATTGACCGCGTCGCCCCACAGGTCGTAGGCCATGTGCGCCTTGCCTACCAGACCGCTGCTCGCGTCTCCCACATCGACACCGGCCCGCAGTTTCAGGCTGGCACCGTTCTGCACGCTGAACCGCTCAAGGATGCGGTGCAGCTCGACAGTGAACTCGAGAATGCGCCGCGCGTTGTCGATGCGAGGCACCGTGAGACCACAGCTCGCAAGGTACCCCTTCGTCGTCGTGCGAACATGCTCCACGCCGATCTTCTCGGCAGCCTCATCGAAGCG
This sequence comes from Terrimesophilobacter sp., assembly GCA_035444505.1. Taxonomy (GTDB): domain Bacteria; phylum Actinomycetota; class Actinomycetes; order Actinomycetales; family Microbacteriaceae; genus Terrimesophilobacter. Next base: position 5,956 of record DAOMOV010000065.1, on the reverse strand, counting down.
CCGCACAAGCTCATTGAGCAGCTCGAGCGTGTGCTCCGAGTCGAGGCCAGCACTGAACTCGTCGAAGCCGACGATGTCGGCATACATGACCGCGACCTCGTGGTGGTCCTCCGCGATCGTCGCCACACCGTCCCGGTACTTCTTGATCAGACTCGACGGCATGAGGGATGCCAGCAGTCGTTGGCTCTCCTGCTCCTGCTTCTCGACGAGTTCCGTCTTGACCTGCAGGCTGTGGCTCATGTCGTTGAACGCACTGGAGACGCGCCGCATCTCGTCGCTCGAGCCCGCATCGACGGTCACGCCGACCTCGCCCGCGGCGATGCGCTGTGCGGCATCCGCGAGCCTGCGCATGGGCCGCACGATGATGCGAGCCATGAAGAGGGAGAGCACGGAGACGAACAGGGCGAGCACGGCCGACGAGATGACGAGGTTGCGCGTGAAGTCGGCCACGGGTGCGAACGCCTCGGTGGACTCGATCTCAGCCACGACGACCCAGTCGAGCTGAGGGATGCCGAGGGGCCCGTACGCGGCGATCGTCTCCTTGCCGAGGTAGCTGCTGGCGATCACGGTGCCCGTCTTTCCCGACAGCGCAGCCTCGACGGCTTCGGTGTGCACCGGCACCACCCCGACGGTGTCCCCGCGGGCGACGGCGAGTTCTGCGGTCTCTCTCGAGATTCCGCGTTCGGTGGCCTCTGCCGCGAATCTTGCCTCGTCTTCACGCAGCAGTCGAGACGGCGACCGCATGATGTGATCCGAGCCGACGAGGTACACCTCGCCCGTCGCACCAAGCCCGCCGGAGAGCCAGTTGTTGTCAGCCGTCATCACAGCGGCCAGCCGGTCGATGGGAACCTCGACCGCCATGGCCCCGATGATGCGACCGTTCTCCGACACGGGCGTCACCGCCCAGCCGGCGGGGCTGGCCAGCGAAGGCGGGTACTCCTCGAAGTCCGTGAACGTCACGCCACCCAGCAGATTGGTTCGCACGGTGTCGAGGTATGCGCGCGCCAGCCCCGTGAACCGGTACTGGCCGCTCACGACATTCGTGCCCAGGTCCACCCCCTTGAACGCGGAATACACGACGTTGCCTTCGAGGTCGAGCAGCAGCACGTCTTCGTAGTCGAGCCGATTGGCCATCTCACGAAAGTAGGGGTGGTGCTGGACGTGCGCTGCCGTCCACGCACTGCCGTCGCCGGCATCCGTCACCGCGATCGCCTCATCGAAGTCGGCAGTGCGGATCGTGTACTGAGCCTGCAGGTAGCGCTGGGCGGGTGTCGCCGGCACGAAGCTCGCAAAAATGACGGGCACGCCGGTTGCCTCGGCAAGCTGCGGAGCGAAGACGGTCTTGTAGTACTCGGTCAGGGCGGCATCCTGCTCCTCGGTGAGCTCGGCGTCCGCGAGTTCGACGAATGCTTCCGTGAAAGCGTGCGTAGCTTCGACAACACTGTGGCTGTTCGCGTGCACCACGATCGAGTTCTCCAGCGTCGAATACAAGCGAAGCACCTCGCGGGTGCGGGAATCCCGCACCTCGGTGAGGGAGGCGTATGCGGCGTCACGCAAGGAGTCCGTCGCATTCACGTACCCGATAACACCAACGAGAACGTTCGACAGCAGGCTCACCGACAGCAGCATGATGAGCACCGTCGACTGCACGCTCAGCCCGTCACGCCTCTTCTTGCGTCGGTGGGCCTGTGGAGGTGGCTCGCGGCTCTCGCTCGTCGCGTCAGACACGTCACCCCCTGATCTCACCCGCGTCAACGCGCGGGAACTCACTGCCAACACTGTAGTGAGAACTGGTCGGAACCGACAGCAGTTTCTTGCGGCACTCCTAATCGTCGGCGAGCGCCCCCAACTGCTGCTCGTACAGGGTCGCGTACACGCCGCCGGCGCCCACAAGCTCAGCGTGCGTTCCCTGCTCGACGAGCCTGCCCGCCTCGAGCACGAAGATGACGTCGGCATCGGCGATCGTCGACAGGCGGTGGGCGATCGCGATCGTCGTGCGACCGCGCGCCGCGTCGTCGATGGCCTCCTGCACGAGACGCTCCGAGATGGAGTCGAGTGCGCTCGTCGCCTCGTCCAGTATCAGCACGGGTGGGTCCTTGAGCAGCACCCGGGCGATGGCGATGCGCTGCTTCTCCCCACCACTCAATCGGTATCCGCGCTCCCCGACGACGGTGTCGTAGCCGAGCGGGAAACTCGCAATCGTCGCGTGAATGTTCGCGGCGCGCGCCGCCGCCTCGAGCTGGGCGTCGGATGCATCCGGCTTCGCGTAACGCAGGTTCTCGGCAATGGTCGCGTGAAACAGGTACGTCTCCTGGCTGACGATGCCGATGTTGCCGAGCAGTGACTCGTGCTGCAGCTCCTTCACGTCGTCACCGCTGAACAGCACTCGCCCCTGGCTCGCATCGTAGAAGCGCGGAATGAGGTACGACACCGTCGTCTTGCCCGCACCTGAGGGCCCCACGAACGCCGCGAACTGGCCGGGCTCGATCGTGAACGACACGTCGCTCAGGGTGGCTTTCTCCGCGTCGGGGTACGAGAAGGTGACGTGCTCGAAGTCGATGCGGCCGAGAGTGGCGGCGTCACCGGTCACCGGCCGAGCGTCGAGGGAATCCTGAATCGCGGGTTTCAGATCGAGGTATTCGAAGATGCGAGCGAACAGGGCGCCGGATGTCTGAATGTCGAGCGCCACCCGCATCAGCCCGATGAGCGGACCCATGAGCCTCGACTGCACGGTCGTGAACGCCACGATCGTGCCTGCCGTCACATCGACACCGCCCGTGATGAGCCACGCCGCCACGAGGTACACGACCGCGGGAATCACCGCGAGGAAGATCTGCACGAGAGCGAAGAACCACTGCCCGCTCATGTGCAGTCGCACCTGCAGGCCGATCTGGTTGTCGTTCTCAGCGCGGTAGCGGTCGATCTCCGCCCCCTGCTGGGTGAACGACTTCGCCAGAAGGATTCCCGACACCGACAGGGTCTCCTGCGTGATCGCCGTCAGCTCACTGAGCGACTCCTGCGTCTTCGTCGCAATGCGCGCCCGAACCTGACCCACCCGGCGCTGCGCGAACACGAGCAGCGGCATGAGCACGACCGCCACGATCGTCAGCTGCCACGACAGCAGCAGCATCGACGTCAAGGCCGCGAGCACCGTCACCGTGTTGCCGAGCACGCTCGAGATCGTGTTCGTCAGCACTCCCGAGACGCCGCCCACATCGTTCTGCAGCCGCGACTGAATGACCCCCGTCTTCGTCTTCGTGAAGAACCCCAGCTCCATCTTCTGCAGGTGACCGAACAGGGCAACCCGCAGCGCCCCCATCACCTTGTTGCCGACCGTCGCCGTCAGCCAGGTCTGCCACACTCCCAGCGCCGCGCTCACAAGGTAGAGCAGCACCATGAGAGCCACTATCTGGAACAGCACCGGGACATCCGGGCCCAGAATGGTGCCGTCATCAGCCGCCGGAAAAAGTCCCCGGTCGAACGCCTGCTGCGTCAGCAGCGGCGGCAGCACCGAAATCGCCGCGCTCACCACCACCAGGGTCGCGGTGATCGACAGCGCAACCTTGTGGGGTGCGAACAGGAACGAGATGCGTCGGAACAGATGCGGGATCTGCGGAGCCGCAGCATTCGCCGCCCGCTGGGCGTCGGCATCCGCTGAACCGATGCGCGATCTGCCACCGCCACCACGCATTCCGCTCATGGGTCAACCCTAAGTGCGACAGCCGGCGTCTGCAGTCCGACGCCCGGGACGGGCGTCGGCGCTGGCACCGGCGGCGAAGGCGAGAAATCGCCTTCGCTTTGTGCCGGAGTGCGCGCAGGCGTCGGATCACGCTCCAGCTACCGCTGCGAGCCGGCGAGCAGTGCCTGCACGAAGTAGCGCTGGAAGGCGAAGAACACGATGAGGGGGATGATCATCGAGATGAACGCCCCCGTCGAGAGCACATCGATGTTCGCGCCGAACTGCCGCAGCTGGCTCTGAATCGCGACCGTGAGCGGCTGCGACTGCGAGTTGCTGAAGAGCAGGGCGACGAGCATGTCGTTCCACGTCCACAGGAACTGGAAGATCGCGAGCGACGCGATCGCGGGGAGCCCCAGCGGCAGGATGACGGTGAAGAAGATGCGCAGATCGCTGGCCCCATCCAAGCGGGCCGCTTCGAGCAGTTCGGAGGGTATCTGCAGGAAGAAGTTGCGCATGAGGAAGATCGCGAACGGCAACCCGAACGCGATGTGGAACAGGATCACCCCCACGACGGAGCCGAAGATTCCGATCGCCCCGAACATCTGGGCGAGTGGGATGAGGGCGACCTGGATGGGCACGGCGAGCAGGATGATGACGGCGATGAGCAGCCAGTCGCGGCCCGGGAACTCCATCCACGCGAACGCGTAGCCAGCGAGCGAACCGATGAGCACAACGAGGATCGTGGTGGGAACGGCGATGACGATGGTGTTCCAGAACGACCCGGTGATGGTGGGGTTCGAGAGCAGGTTGGCGTAGTTCTCGAGGGTGATCTTGGTGGGCTCGAGGAAAATGGTCCACCAGCCGGACGATCCCGAGTCGCCGACGGTGCGCAGCGACGACAGGAACAGACCGACGGAGGGTACGAGCCAGAAGATGGCGACGATGATGAGCACGATGTTGACGACGCTGCGGCTGAAGAACCCGACGATCTTCTGCCCCAGTGTCTGCTTGCCGCGCACCAGGGTGAGTTCAGCGCTCATCGTTGTCTCTCCTCGCGGAAGCGTCGAATGTTGATGATCATCGAGGGGAGCACGAGCAGCAGCAGCAGCAGCGCGAGGGCCGAGCCGAGGCCATAGTCGTTCCCGCCGCCGAACGAGACGGTCCACATCTCCACGGCGATGACGTTGGCCGCCGGTTTGGAGACCCCTGGCGGTATCACGTAGACGAGGTCGAAGATCTTGAGCACGTTGATGATGAGGGTGACGAAGACGACGACGATGACGGGCGCGAGCAGGGGCGCGGTGATGCGCCGGAACACCTGCCACTCGTTGGCGCCGTCCATGCGCGCGGCTTCCTGCAGGGATCGGTCGATCGCCGAGAGGCCCGAGGCGATCATGATCATGGCGAAACCGGCCCAGATCCAGACGTAGCTGAGGATGATGACGCCTGTGATGAACGCCTCACCGAGCCACGAGACACCCTGGTAGCCCTCGTCGAAGTTTTCGGCGGGCAGGGCAATGGCGTAGGTGCCGGGATCGAGGCCCGAGATGATGTAGCGGCCCTCCGCATCCGTTGTTGCGCTGGCCATGACGCTGCCGTCGGCGCTGACCGCGTCGACTCGGATGCCGGGAAGTCCCACTTCGCTCGGGTCGATGACACCGTTGACTCCACCGCCGCCGCGCACGAAGTCGAGCCACACGGTACCGCTGATTTCACCGGCGCCGGGGGTGTCGACGGGTTTTGCGGCGACGGTATCCTCGGGGAGGCTGTCGGCGCGGATGCCCACGAGGGGCACGTCGACCGTGGAGCCGTCGGCGAACGTGCCGTCTGCGACGATGGCGCCGGCAATGTTGGCGAGGCCGGAGTCGGGTCTGACGTTGGCGCCGGGGTACGCGGCTTCGTCGACGAAGACGTCGTGCACGGCGACGATGCCGGCGTTGACGACTCCGAGCTGGGGGCTCTCCTGGAACATCATGCGGAAGATGACCCCCGCGGCGAGCATGGAGATCGCCATGGGCATGAAAATGATGAGCTTGAAGGCCGTGGACCACCGGATCTTGTCCATGAGCACGGCGAAGATGAGGCCAAGGATCGTGCACGCGACGGGGGCAACAATGACCCAGATGATGTTGTTGCGGATGGCCGTGAAGGTCGATTCGCGCCGGAACATCTCGATGTAGTTCTCGGGGCCGACAAACGTGTCCCCACTCGCGTCGAAGAGTGAGCGCACCAGCGTGTACACGATGGGGTACACGACGAGCGCACCGAGAATGACGA
>DAOMOV010000064.1:9494-9727 GCA_035444505.1 Terrimesophilobacter sp. | reverse complement strand
CATTGTCGGCTTGCTGATCTTCCTCGCCTACGCGACAACGCCTGCGGTTGCCCGGCGGCTGGGTTCGGGCGACCGGGCGGGTGCGATCAGGGCAGGCATCGACGGTCTCTGGCTGGCCGTCGGCATCGGTGCCGTGCTGCTGGTGGCGGGGGTGCCGACATCCGGCTGGCTTGTTGGACTGTTCGGGGCGGATGCTGCGGTCACCGCCCACGCGGACACGTACTTTTCGATTT
>DAOMOV010000064.1:0-9469 GCA_035444505.1 Terrimesophilobacter sp. | reverse complement strand
GGCATGCTCATCGTCATCGCAGCGAACGGTCTGCTGCGCGGGCTGCAGGACACCCGCACCCCGCTCATCGTGGCAGTCGTCGGCTTCGCAGCGAACGCGGCTCTGAACGCACTCTTCATCTACGGCTTCGGCTGGGGAATCGCGGGCTCTGCGTTCGGAACGGTGCTCGCCCAGTGGGGCATGGCCCTCGTCTACGTGGTGATCGCGGTGCGGGCAGCCCGTGCGGTCGGCACAACGCTGCGTCCGGGGTTGGCGGGGGTGCGGTCGGCGGCGAGCTCTGGCTGGTGGCTGTTCCTGCGCACGGCGAGCCTGCGCGCGGCAATGCTCGCTACGGTGTTCGTGGGCACCGACCTAGGCGTGCCGGAGCTCGCCGCACTGCAAGTGGCGCTCACCGTGTTCTCCACGCTCGCGTTCATCCTGGACGCCCTCGCCATCGCCGGACAGGCGCTCATCGGGCACGGGCTGGGTGCGAACGACCCTGGGCGTGTGAGTGCGATCACGAGACGCCTCATTCTGCACGGGCTCGTAGCGGGGCTGGCGCTGGCTGTGGTCATCGCGGCGCTCTCGCCCGTGACCGGTTTCGTCTTCACCTCTGACCCGGTCGTGGTCGGGCTGATCTCGATGACCCTGTTCGTCATGGCGTTCGGGCTCCCGCTCGCCGGCTATGTTTTCGTACTCGACGGGGTGCTCATCGGGGCGGGGGATGTGCGCTATCTCGCGGTCACCGGTTTCGTGAATCTCGCCATGTACCTGCCGCTGCTGCTCCTCGTGCCGCTCGCATCCGCCGACACCGCCCTGTACTGGCTGTGGGCGGCGTTCGGTTTCGGTTACATCGGGGCGCGGGCGCTCACCCTGGGTCTGAGGGCTCGCGGCGACAAGTGGATCATCACGGGCGCCGACCGGGACTAGTGTGATTTGGTGACCGCTGCTCTCCAGACCGACCGCGCCGTGATTCTGTGGCGCAATGCCCTGATCGTAGTGTTCGGCGTGTGCGGGCTCTCCCTGGGCGGGTGGATGGCCCGGATGCCCGCGATCAAGCAGGCGCTCGGCATCGACACCGCGCAGACGGGCCTGGTGATCTCGGCCCTTGCGATCGGTTCCGTCTTGGGTCTCGCATTCGCAGGGATGCTGGTCAGCCGCTTCGGTGCGCGCATCGTCATCGCCATGGCTCTCGTGGGTGTGGCCGTCGGGCTGGTGATTGCGGGGGGCGGGACCACGTTGGGTTCGTTCTGGGCAACCTACGCCGGTTTCTTGGTGTACGGGGCCATGTTGGGCGTGTGCGATGTGGCGATGAACGTGTCGGGAGCGCTGAACGAGCGCGCGCTGGGGAAGACGTTCATGCCCGTACTGCACGCGTTCTTCAGCATCGGCGCACTCGTGGGCGCGGGGGTTGGCGCTCTCACTGAATCGTTGGGTGCGCCGCTGCTTGCGCACGCGGGACTTCTCGCTGTCGGCATCCTGCTGCTGGCCTTGTTTGCGGTGAGGCACATCCGTTCTGGTTCGAGCGAACCGTCGACTGAGAAGTCGAAAGTGGGGCTCCGTGAGATCTGGGGCGACCCCCGCACCTACTTCATCGGCCTCATCGTGCTCGGCATGGCGCTCGCAGAGGGCAGCGCCACCGACTGGCTCGCGGTCGCCATGGTCGACGGGCACGGAACCGACAACACGACGGGCGCACTCGTGTTCGCCCTGTTCATGTGTGCGATGACGTTCGGTCGGCTCGTGGGCGGCCCCCTCATCGACCGCTACGGCAGGGTTCCCGCACTGCGGGTGTCTGCGGTGCTCTCCGCTGTCGGTTTGGCGGTGTTCATCTTCGTGCCCGACACGACGCTCGCCATCGCGGGGGTGGTGGCGTGGGGGCTCGGCTCGGCGCTCGGCTTCCCCACGGGCATGTCAGCGGCGGCGGATGACGCGCGCACCGCGAGCGCCCGCGTGAGCGCCGTCGCCCTCATCGGCTACTTCGCCTACCTGGTGGGTCCGCCCGCACTCGGCTTTCTCGGGGAACAGGTCGGCATCCTGCTCGCCCTCACCCTCGTGCTGGGCTTCATCGTCATCTCAGGTCTCGCGTCGCCGGCGGCGCGTGAGGCGGCGAGAAAGTAGCTGGGGCGAGTGCGGTGGAAAACTTCAGCGCATTGCCGGGGGCGGCGCGTATCATGACGGCATGGTCAATCAGGCACTGTTCGAGCAGTTTCTTCAGCTCGATGCTGAGGAGCGACGCGAGTTTGTTCGTGCCGCCCAGGCCACGGTTGATGACGATGTTCCCGCCGATGTGCTTGCAGAAATAGATCGCCGACTCGCGCAGATGGGTCCGGAGCCCGCAAGTGACTACGTCACGCTCGACGAGTTGCGGAATGAGATCGCGGAGCGCCGGGCTCGACGTACCGCGTGAAATTCGAGATCCGTCTCGACGCCAACGCACACCGAGACTTCGATCGACACGTCGCGTATTTCGAATCACACGATGATCTTCGGCACCGAATCATCGATCTCGAGGATGACCTGCTTACGACACTGGACCTCATCAGCGAACGACCGCTCCTGCGTCCTGAGGTGCACCCCACGTCCGTCACGAAGCACTCCGAGTTTTCAACTACCACGTCTGGTTCAGAACCTACGAGGGCGCCGACTTCGTCGATGTTTTTGCGATCCTTCACCAAGCGTCCGACCCACACACTGTCGACACCCGCTTGCGCCGATCGACTGCAGTAGAGAGCAATAGCTGCCACGTCGTCCTGAATCGCGCGCAGCCGCAGGTCGAACAGGTGTTCGCGAACATCCAGGCCGCCCTCGATGCGCTGGGGGAGGGCTGGGCATCGGTGCTCAGCTTGACCACCTGCCTGACCTCGCGCGACAGCATGCCGGCCTTCCGCGAGGTGCGGCAGCGACTGTTCGCCTCGTATTTCCCCGACGGCGAGTACCCGGCCCACACGCTGCTCCTCGTCGACGGCCTCGGCTCACCGGATCATATGGTCGAGATCGAGGCGGTCATCGCGCACGAGAGCTGACCGCACGCACCCGGCCGCTGCTCAAGGGCGACGGCTCAGGACCGGCGCATTCAGACGAGTTCAGCTACAAACCGCTCGATTGGTTCGGGAACGCCTAGGTATATCTTTCACACCAGATGTCCGACTGGCCCGTAGGCTTCTCTGCATGCCAGTGGGGGATTGCGAACGGGGCGTTGCCGAAGCTGCCCGAGAAGACGGCATCAGTCTGACCGGTATGACCCGGATTCCGTGGTTGAACACTCACGGGCATTTCGCGCTACCAGAAGAAGCGGCACCTGTAGTTCCTCTGTTGCAACGCGCCTTCGAACTCCTTGGTGGAGATGAAGAGGAGCAGAGGAATAAACGACTCCGGCCGCTACACAATGACCTATTTCACAAAGCGACAAACACCATGGTCGAAGTCGACGAACTCCAGCATTTCACGTCCTACCGGTTGCGGACGATGGAGTTCGTGAAGGATCGATGGTCTACGGCTGAATTCGACACTTACAATTCTCACTGCGCATCCTTGAAGAATCGTGCCGATCGATATAGAGCGTCAAAGGTCGGGAAAGGCTTTCCCGGAGAGAACAGTCGGTCTAGGCAACGTGCATACAACGACCTTCTCCGAGACCTCGTGCCACATTGCCTAGGCATGAGAATCCTGCGAATTCCGGCCCCGGGCCTCAACGGAGTCGAAGCGTACAGAGCTTCAAGAGAGCGGGTTCGGTTCTTGCTCTCACACTGACTGCTAGTCAGACCGGGAAAGTGCCGACCACTCCGTCCACGATAGTGATCTCCTTCGCGTTCGGGCCATTGTTCGGAACAACAGAAGTCAAGGCACCGTGGAGCCGATCTCGCAAATTCGCAGCGGCCCAAACATCCATCAGGAAGTTCGCGCTTACTCTCCCGCTTCGTTTTTGTGGTTCGCTAACCTGAATCCAGGTCAACGGGAATTCCCCATCAGCCCAGCCTGATCCAACGCTTCCATAACCCGTCGGAGAAATTCTCCCGTGACGGTCGCGCTCGGCAATCGAGGGACGAAGCTGCCGAAAGCCCTCGAATTCAATCGCGGGTTGGTCGCGACTCGGTTCCGAGGTTGGCCTCGAACTCGGGCTCTTTGAGCGGCCTACTTCCTTCAGCTCCGGAGTCATGAGCCTATGGTTCAGCGTGAGTATCTGGAGAGTCTCTGCAGCCTGCCGCACTGTTGAAGATACAATCGCGGACGCTCCCTGAACGTTGATGAACTGAACCCGGATAACCGGCGTAGGTCTTGCGCCCTCGAACGAAGCGGCCACGTTTCCCACGGAGACGACAGCTTCGACCGCCCCAGGAATTGTCAACTGATAGACAGGGCCAGGCGCTCGCTTTCCCACGGAGACAGCATAGCTCTGCCTTCCATAGATGGGCTCGTTTGGCTCACGCACCTGAGATATGGAAGCCCCGGCTGAGTACGCTCTCAGTAAACTAGCCCGGTGCGTCTCGTCATTGCCCGCTGCTCCGTCGACTACGCGGGCCGCCTCAACGCGCACCTGCCCCTCGCCACACGTCTCCTCGTGCTCAAAGGAGACGGCAGCGTGCTCGTGCACTCCGACTCGCTCAGCTACAAACCGCTCAACTGATTCACACATGCTTAGGTATATGACTGGCAGGCGACGATCTGCGACGAAATGGGTGGAGCGCGTGTTCGCCGACGCCAGCGTGGTTCCGATCGCCCAGGCTGACGCTGGTGCGCGCTGGCATGGCATTGGCGAACGCTCATCGCAGGGTCGCGCGACTGATCGGGTGTCGGAATGAGCTGGGTCTACGAGAACACTGACGACAACGCCGCGAGGTTCACGCTGGGAACGGCCGGTGAACGGCCTCTGGTCTGTATCGGGCTCAACCCAAGCACGGCGGTTCCCAACGAACTGGATCCGACGCTTACGCGAGTGCAAGCGGTGGCGAAGCTGAACGACTACGACAGCTTCCTGATGCTGAACGTCTATCCCCTCAGAAGCACAGAGCCGACAGGTCTTCCGGTGCTGCCCGACCCTGCTGTAGTTGAGGCGAACACGCGTGCGATTGGCAATGCTCTTCGGGGCCGTGATCCAGACGTGTGGGCAGCGTGGGGCGCGCTCATCGCCAAGCGCAAGTTCCTCGTACCGCTCCTCCTAGACCTGATCGATTTGCCTGAACTGAGGAACGCCAGGTGGCTGTCTCATGGCCCCATTAGCAAGGATGGTCACCCGCACCATCCCCTATACGTCAAAGACTGTGACCCTCTCGTGCCGTTCGACATTGAGGAATACCGAGTGAAACTGGCGCAGCTGTTCCCAGCGAGGGCGACCCCATGAGACTCGTTATTGCCCGTTGTTCGGTGGATTACGCTGGACGGCTTTCAGCGCACCTGCCCGTTGCCACGCGGCTCCTGCTGCTGAAGGCCGACGGCAGCGTGCTCGTGCACAGCGACTCGCTCAGCTACAAACCCCTCAACTGGATGAGCCCGCCGTGCACCCTCACCGTCATCGAGCCCGACGATGACGAACGCGACGCCGGCGTCAGCGAGGTGTGGAAGGTCATGCACGTCAAGACCGCCGACCTGCTCGTCATCTCGGTGCACGAAGTGCTCCACGACACCACCCACGAACTCGGGATCGACCCGGGCCTGCAGAAAGACGGCGCCGAATCCGAGCTGCAGCGCCTCGTCGCCGAGCAGCTCGAGGCGGTACTCGGCGACGGACACCGGCTCATCCGCCGCGAGTACGCCACCGCGATCGGACCCGTCGACATTCTCGCCACGGATGCCGACGGCACCACGGTGGCGATCGAGATCAAGCGGCGCGGCGACATCGACGGGGTCGAGCAGCTCACCCGCTACCTCGAACTGCTGAACCGCGACCCGCTCCTCGCGCCTGTCAGCGGCATCTTCGCCGCGCAGGAGATCAAGCCGCAGGCCCGCACCCTCGCGGGTGACCGCGGCATCCGCTGCGTCACCCTCGACTACGACGAGATGCGCGGCATCGACGCCGCCCAGCCCCGACTGTTCTGAGCAGCCCCTGCCGCGATCCAAAGGGCGCGATAGGGTCGAACACGTGAAACCGTGGAGCTGCGTACTGTTCGACCTGGACGGCACCATCGCCGACTCCGCGCCTGGGATCACCGCATCCCTCGGCTACATGCTCGAGAAGATGGGCCGCCCCGTGCCCACCCTGCAGGAGCTCCGCAAATGGGTCGGCCCGCCCATCCTCGACTCCTTCCGCGACTTCGCGGGCATGAATCCCGCTGAATCGCAGCAGGCCCTCGCCATCTACCGGGAGCACTACCTCAGCAGTGGCAACGGCCACAGCCCCATCTTCGACGGCATCCCACTCGTGCTACGGCGACTGCATGAAGAGGGGATGCCCGTCGCCCTTGCCACGTCTAAGCCCGAGTTCCCGGCATCCGTCATTCTTGACCACGGCAATATCACCCAGTACTTCCGGGTCATCTCCGGCTCCTCCATCGACGAGGTGAAGAGCACCAAGCAGGCCGTCGTCACCGAAGCGCTTGACCGGTTTCGCATCCTCGGAGTCGACCTCTCCAACCCCATCATGATCGGCGACCGCTACTACGACATCGAAGGCGCCGCCGCCAACGGGGTGCCCACCATCTTCGTGCGCTGGGGCTACGGAAACCCCCAAGAAGAAGTCGGCGCCATCAGCGTCGTGAATGAGCCCACCGAGCTGCTGCCGCTGCTGCTCTGACCGGGTGTGCGCTCCTTCGCCCGGAGCGACCGACACGGCGAAACTTGCGCACAAGCCGCACCAGAACAGTAGGGTTGCGGAATGGGATCAGCGTTGACCACCATCGGACTACCCGTCGCCCTGGGCATCATCATGTTCGGGCTCGGCCTCTCACTCACCCTCAGCGACTTCGCCCGGGTCGGCAAACATCCGAAGGCGGTGATCATCGCCCTCGTCTGCCAGATTATTCTGCTGCCCGCCGTCTGCTTCGGCCTCGTGCTCGCCTTCGGGCTGCCTCCGATCCTCGCGGTCGGCATGATGCTGCTCGCCGCATCCCCCGGTGGCACCACCGCGAACCTCTACAGCCACCTCTTCCGCGGTGACGTCGCCCTCAACATCTCGCTCACCGCGCTCAACTCGGTGATCGCGGTCGTCACACTCCCCATCATCACCAACCTCGCCATCGGCTACTTCCGCCCCAGCGACACCGTCCTCGGCCTTCAGTTCGAAGAGGTTGCCAAGGTGTTCGCCTACGTGCTGCTGCCCGTCGTGCTCGGCATGCTCATCCGCAGGTGGAAGCCCGGGTTTGCGGATGCCATGGACAAGCCCGTGCGCATCGCCTCGATCATCATCCTCGTCGTCGTCATCGGTGGTGCGGTCGCCACGAACTGGCAGATCCTCGTCGACAACTTCGGCACCCTCGCCATCGTCACCGTGCTGTTCTGCATCATCAGCCTCGCCGTCGGCTACTACGTGCCCCGGCTCTTCGGTGTGCGCCGGGCACAGTCGATCGCGAGCGGGTTCGAGATCGGCATCCACAACTCGACCCTCGCGATCGTCATCGCCCAGACCGTGTTCGGCTCGCTCGACTACGCGCTGCCGGCCGCCGTGTACGGGGTGCTCATGTTCTTCGTCGCCGCCGCGTTCGGGTTCCTCGTGCTGCGTCGGGTCGCGGTGAAAGATGAGTCTGAGGCGGAGACGGTCGCCGCGAAATAGCGCTGAGGCACCGGATGCTGATGCCCTAATCGATCGAGATTCCGAAGCGATCGCGCAGGGCAAGTCGCGCGGCAAGCCACCCATTGACGCCGTGCACCGCAGGCCCAGGCGGGGTTGAGGCGGAGCACAGGTAGACGCCGTCGAGCGGGGTGCGCCACGGGGTGCGCGACACGAGGGGTCTCTTCACGAACTGGGCAAGAGTGACCGCCCCGCCAAAGATGTCGCCGCCGACGTAGCCCGGGTTGTAGTTCTCGAGTTCGGCAGCGCTGAAAGCGTGGCTTGCGAGCACACGGTCACGGAATCCGGGAGCGTAGCGCTCGATCTGGGCGGTGACCAGTTCGGTCGAGTCGAGTGTTGAACCGTGCGGCACGTGAATGTAGGCCCACAGCACGGCCTTACTCTTGGGTGCGCGTGTCTCGTCGAATCCGCTCGGCTGGGTGACGAGCACGAATGGCCTCTCAGGCACTCGACCGGCTGCCACCTCATTCTCAGCCTCGGCGAGCTGCTGCCTTGTACCGCCGAGGTGCACCGTCGGCGCGAGGGCAACATCAGGGTTCGACCACGGCACCGGGCCGTCGAGAGCGAAGTCCACCTTTGCCGCCGCGGTGCCGTAGCGGTACCGCTCGATCGCTCGACGGTAACCCGACGGCAGGTCCGTGCTGAGCAGCAACCGGGGCGATGTCGCCAGCAGTGTTGCCCGCGAGCGCGGCAGCTCACGCGGCGACCGCACCCGCTGACCGGTCTCGATGCGACCCCCGTGGGCTTCGAGGTCAGCAACGAGCGCATCGGCCAGCGACTGCGCCCCTCCCCGCGGCAGGGGCCAGCCGCCCGCGTGGGCGTGCGCGGCGAGCAGCAGCCCGGTTCCTGCTGCTGCGAGAGACGGCTGCCGTGCGGCTGCGTGCGCCATGACCCCGCTCAGCAGGGCGGGCGCGCGGGTGCCGCGGAACCTCGAATCCCACAGCCCCGACCCCTGCTCCAGCACCCGACGGGCAAACCGCGCAGCGGTCACCGGATGACTCGGCCACCGCAGAAGCTGCGAACCCGTGAACTCCACGAGGCCTTCCAGGTTGCGCACGAGGGGGCCGAGCATCCGTCGCCATGCGTTGCCGTCGTGCCCGAGGCCGTCTGCGGTGCGGTCGAGGTCGCGCCAGGCGACGGCAGCGGACCCGTCGTCGAAGGGGTGCGCGTACGACGCCTCCGGCACCACCCAGTCGATGCGTTCGGCGATGCCGGTGGCGCGAAAGAAGGGCGAGCTGGCGACGGCGGGATGCACGGCGGAGCACACGTCGTGGCGGAACCCGGGCAGGGTAAGTTCCGCGGTGCGCAGACCTCCGCCGATGGTGTCGGCGGCTTCGAGCACGAGCACCGAGAGCCCCGCACGGGCGGCGGTGATGGCGGCGGCGAGCCCGTTGGGTCCGCTGCCGACGACCGTCACGTCGGGGTCGGGGCTCATCTGCGGCTCACGATCTCATTCTGACAGTGCGCCTCTAGGCTGTGGCCATGTCAGATTCAGTGCGGGCGGATGTCTGGACCTGGGCCGTGCGCATGTACCCGACCCGCTCGGCGGCGACCGCGGCGTGCCGTGCGGGTCACGTTCGGGTGAATGGCGACCGTGCGAAGGCGGCGCAGCCAGTGCGGGTGGGGGACGAGGTGCGGGTACGGCGCGGTGGTATCGAGCGCACCCTCGTCGTGCGCGGTCTGCTCACGAAGCGGGTGTCGGCTCCGCTTGCGGCGGAGGCCGTCACCGATCTCACGCCGCCGCCTCCGCCGAAGGTCGAGCGCCCC
>DAOMOV010000063.1:5152-9825 GCA_035444505.1 Terrimesophilobacter sp. | reverse complement strand
CGAAGGCGTAGACGAGGAAGAAGATGGCGGCGATCGACAGCAGCGAGACGCCGACGACGAGCAGCGACACCTGTACTGAGGAGCGGCGGGGCTTGTCGACGGATGCCGCGGCCTGGCCCGCTCGGGGTGTGGTGCCAGCATCCGCTCCGTCTACCGCTGCCGCGGTGGGTGCGCGTTTCTCGCTCGGCGGCGCCGCGGGCGGGACGATGGGGGCGGGCTCGGGGACGACAGGGGGCGCGGCAACTGTTGCCGCAGCCTGTGGGGCAGCGGGTGCGGCGGCGGCCGTGGGCGCGTTGCGCTGCGCGAGGAGCTGATCGGTTTCATATCGCATGCGGCCGATGATGTTGGCGCGTCGGAGCAGGGTGTCAGCGGCCTGCTGGGAGAGGTCGCGGAGCTCACCCGCGGCGGGGTGGTTGAGGTCGAGGCGGCACGCGGGGCACACGGTGGCGCCGCGGAGCAGGTGGAGGCAGGCGGGGCATTTGCCGGGGTCGGTGAGGTCGGCGGGGGAGTTGGGGAAGACGAGGCGCCCGGCCCAGGCGGAGTAGTCGGTGAACTCGGGCTGTGGGGGTTCTTCGGTCACGGGGTGTTTCCCTCAGTAGTCGACGACGTGCGGCTGCGATGACACCCGATCGGGTGACACGACAGTTGAACGGATGCTGTCGTTGGCTGGGGACGGTGACGACCGTGGCGGGGCGCCTCCGCCGTCCGTTGGCGTCGGGCCGCCAGGCGAGCCACAGCTCTGCCGCGATGGCGTGCATGCTGAGGCCGAGCCAGAATCCGGGAGCGAAGGCCTCGGCGAGACTCAGCGGTCCGAGCCCGGAGAGCAGGCCCATCCAGAGCCGGATGCTGCCGACGGCGAGGCCGATGGCGAAGGCGCGGATCATCCAGCGGCGGTGCTGTCGGATGTCTTTGCGGCGGATCGCCTGGTAGGCGAGCAGGAGGGCGATGACGAAGTAGGAGCCGAACAGCGCGGTGGCCGCTGACTGCCACGCACCCCCGTGGGCGAACGGCACGCCGAAACCGAGGGCGAAGATTCCGCTGATGAGGCCCATGGCGAACATCCACTTGCCGAGCGCGCGGTGGAGGGCGAGGTGCCGGTTGCGGAAGCGTCGGGAGAGCTGGAAGAGGGCGCCGATGATGAAGATGACCCCGGGCACGATGTGCAGGTACGCGAGTATGGGGTAGCGGGCGTACATCTCGCCGTACTCGCCGACGGGGATCTCACCGGCGAGAATGCGGGGCGTGTCGACGACGACACGGATGCCTGCGAACACGAGCATGATGGTGACGAGCAGCAGGATGCTGACCCACATGACGATCGCGATGGGTCGCTTCATGCGGCAGACGTTACCACTCGGGTTGAGTGTTAGTCGCGGATCTTCTTCACGTGTCAGTCGCGTTCAAGTAGGGCTTTGAGCGAGTCGCCGGGCGGCAACGGGACCTGTGCGTTGCCGGGGATGCAGTCGCGGTTGGGCCCGATGACGGCCAGGTAACCCTGCTCGTACGCGGCGGGGCCCACGGAGTCGTCGTAGAGGATGGGGAAGCCGGTGCCGAGTCGGGCGAGCATGTCGGTGTACCAGGCGGTGTACGCGGGGTCAGGACGGTTGGCTCGTTCGCGTTCGTCGTCGGTGAGCGTGGACCAGATGGCGTCGGCGGCAGCTTCGGCGTCGAGCTTGTCACCGCTGGGGTTGCCGGGCAGTTGCCACCCGGAGGCGCTGGTGTAGGCGATTTTGTCGAGTCGGACGCCGTCGAGGTGGATGCCACACCGCCAGTGGAGTCCGGTGGGGCTCATGAACGGGAAAATGGTGATTCGTTGCGCGCCGCGTGCGTGCAGTACGGCGATGGCGTGGAGGAGTGTGCGTGGCGCTGTGAATGTGTCGTCAGCGTGTGTCACGAGATTAACTCCAGCATCTGTGGTCGGGCCTCTTTCTATCGATGGGCGTCGACGCAAAAAGTCTGCTACTTCCATCGAGTGAGGTTGGGTCTACTCGACAAACTTTGGCTATGCCGGGTCGTGGTCGCGGTCGGGAACCAATCGAGGCGCGAGACCGGCGGCGAGCGCGTACACGCGGTCGTCGAGCCTGCTTATGTCACCCTTGACTTCGACGCGCAGTTCGGCGATGTCGTCCTTGAGTTCTGTGCGCAATGTGGCGATGTCGTGCTTAAGCTCCGTGCGCAGTTCGGCGATGTCGCTCTTCAACTCGGTTCGTGTTCGTCCGTTTGAGGCGAGCACGGTCGCGCCGAGCCCGACCACCCCTGCGACGATAGTTAGCAGGGTGGTGATGGTGTCAAGCCCCACGGTGAACTCCATGTCTCTAGTGTGCGCCGCTTCGACGCTGGATGCCACCAATGATCGCGGTCTGTCAGGTCGTGCGACCGTGGTTCCGTGCACGCTGTGGAAAACGCGCATCGTTGATCCCGTTGTGGAGGAGAAGAAACAATTGCATCCTGCGGCGGGCAGGAGCATAGGCGCTTTCCTACTGTTGTGCCGCATTCGGTGCCTGCTACTCTGACCGCATGCGACGGAAACTTGGTTCTCCGCTCCTCGTCGCACTCGCCCTTGGTGGGATCATCGGGTGCACCCCCACCACCGATGCTCCGACACCGTCAGGGACCCAGGCGCATGCACCCGCGCCATTCGAGGGCGTAGTCGGCGCCGACTGGACCACGCATCCGCTGCCGGAGGCACTGCGGGGTGCGGACATCGAGTCGGTGGCGATCGGTGCGGGCGCGATCTGGGTGCTCGCCACGACCGACGAACTGGTGCTCGCCTCGACCCGGGACGGCGAGGCGTGGGAGGTGAGCCCGCTCAGCGAACTTGGGCTGCCGGCAGGCACCCTCGGCAGCGGGCACGTGATTGCGCGCGGCGATGAGGTCGCGATTGTGCTCGACAACACTGACTCCGTCAACCGCACCAACGTGTACCCCGACTCGGCGGAGGTCCAGCCCGTGCCGCACGTGCTGCGCTTCGACGGCGAGGGGTGGTCGGCCCACAGCCCGGAAAATTCTGCCACGTGGGACGAGACAGGCATCCCGCACGACCTGCACTATGTGGGGGCCATTGCGGCCGGCTTCGCCGGTGACGCCGTGGTCGCGGTGGCGAAGGTGCGGTGGTTTCCTGGCGGCAGCGACGTTCTCGTCGATGCGAGTCTGGCGTCTGTGGCGGTTGCCGGCGACGACACGGTGCGCCTCGTGTCTCCCTATGCTCCACCGCTTGCCGGTGTCGACGTCCAGGATGTCCATGCCGCGGTCAGTGACCCCGATCGGCTTCACGTGGTGGGCGACATCTTCGTCCGCGCGGAGGACACGTGGCGGGCCGCCGTGTGGTCGAGTGCGGACGGCGTCACCTGGGAGCAGTCCTTCGTCGGCGTCGAGCCGACGGATCGCACGGAGGCCACCTCCGCCGTCGTCGTGGGCGACGCGCTTGTCGTCGCGATCGCGCGCGGCGTCCCGGACTCCTTCGACAAGGTGGGTGAGCTGGTGGTGCGGGATGCGGGCGGGACGTGGTCGCGCATCCCCCCCCCCGCCGGTGAGAAACTGCTCACGCTCGCGACCGACGGGGCGAGCCTCTACGCGTTCGGCGGTGCTCTGGGAGCGCCCACGTCGATCTGGGTGAGTCACGACCTCGAGACGTGGCAGAAGCTCAGTGACCGGTCGGGGATGCCGCCGGCCAAGACCTGGCGGGACAGCGGCAATCCTTCACCTCAGGTCTTCAGCTATCCGGGCGGCATCGCCTACCTCGAGGGCATCACCAGGCCATCGCTCGTGGTCTCGGGGCCACCCCCGTGGTCAACGACGGGAGACGAGTGAGGAGAGGTCCCCGCATGAAGATGTCGCGACGAGGCACTGCCGGAGCGGTGGCGCTCACCATGGTGATCCTGCTGGCCGGATGCTCGGCCCCTGATATACCTGGTGACGAGACTGACGGAAAGACCGGGGTGCCCAACGACGTCGCCGCCGACGTGGGTGTCGATTGGGAGCTCGCGGAAACCGGCTTCGATGAGGGGAGCGAGGTTCGATCGATCGCAACGGGCGCGGGTCGTGTCTGGGTCGAGGTTTTCGTCGAGGGAGCTGGTTGCGACGAACTGCAGCTGTGGTGGAGTGCGGATGCGCTCACCTGGCAGCGCGAGGATCTCGCCGCTGCGGGGATCCCGGAGGAGGCACTCTGCAACCTCGGGGTCAGCAGCTTTGCTCCAGGCCCCACCGAGATGTCGGGTGATGACGACACGTTCACCTTTGGGCTGTTCCTTGACGAGCCCATGCTTGACCTGCTCGGCATCTCGTATACGACGCACGTGAGGGGAGCCGAGTGGGTGCTCCGCTTCGACGGTGAGATCTGGTCGTCACACGGCCTGCCCGGGAACGGGCTGCTGGAACGCCAAACCCTGCCCGGCTACTGGGACGGCGCCAGCACCCCGCGTGACAGCGCGACCGTCAACGGCGCGACCATGTTCGTCACCACGGGCGGGTGGTTTCAGGAGGGCCGGACCACGGGCGAGACGTTCCACGCGCGCTACGTCGACAGTGAGGGCGTTGGGTCAGTCATTCAAAGCCTCGGCGAGCCGTTCTTGGCAGCCGACGGCGAGTTTCGGCGTTCGGACTTCGTCACCCACAACGGCACCGAGTGGATCGTCGTCGGAGAACTCGGAGTCGGACTCGACGGGATCGCCGTC
>DAOMOV010000063.1:0-5108 GCA_035444505.1 Terrimesophilobacter sp. | reverse complement strand
CGCATCCCGGGCCCCGGCAACGATGCCTTGTACAGCATCGATGCGCTTGCGCACGGCGACGTCGGGACCATCATCTCCGGGACAGTCGATCCCGATTCCTACGAAGAGCCGCATCGTGCATTCGTGCTCCTCAGCACGGATGGGCGCGAGTTCGAGGTGATCGAGCTTCCGACGCCGGTCGGCGCTGCCGCTGATGTCGATGTCAACGAGGTCTCCTGGGTTGGCGACCGCTACGTGGCGGTCGGCACCTACTCGACCGACATATTCCTGCAGCAGTCGTTCGACGGCCGAGTATGGACCGAGATCGGTGTCCCTGATCTGCGTCGACCGCGCGGCGAGATCGTTCGATGGGGCACCGGATGGGTTGGCTACTTCGGCGGGTTGGTGCTCTTGACGGGCCTCGCGGCGAGCTGACACGGTCAAGGCGCGAGAGAAAAACGGGTGGTTCTGCAGGCTTAGGGGCGTTGGTCGTCGTCGCCGGGAACCAGTCGGGGCGCGAGCCCGGCGGCAAGCGCGTACACGCGGTCATCTAGCCTGCTTATGTCACTTCTGACTTCGGTGCGCAGTTCGGCGATGTCGTTCTTCAACTCGGTTCGTGTTCGTCCGTTTGAGGCGAGCACTGTCGCTCCGAGTCCCACCACTCCTGCGACGACCGTCAGCAGAGTGGCGATGGTGTCAAGTCCCACGCTGAACTCCATGTCTCCAGTGTGCGCCGGTTCGGCACTGGATGCCACCAATGGTCTCGGTCTGTCAGGTCGTGCGACGGTACTCAAATGCAGGTTGTGGAGAACGCGCATCGCCTTTCCCGTTGTGGAGGAGAAGTAACAAATGCATCCTGCAGCGGAGGGGCGGACGGGAATCGTCCCCACCGCACGGACTCGACGCCGCAGGCGGCGCCGAGTAACCGGCGGCGTGGGCCCACCCAGGGATTCGATTCACAGCACCAACGAAAAGCTCTGCCGAACCGCAAGAGCGATTCGTCAGAGCTTTGAGGGGCGGACGGGAATCGAACCCGCGTAATCAGTTTGGAAGACTGAGGCTCTACCATTGAGCTACCGCCCCGCACGCCCTCCACCCGAAGGCTGGAAGCGCGTAGCAATACTAGTGCAAGCAGCCGCATCCGTGACTCCAACCCACCACCGCACGGGGACCCCCGCGAACTCGGCTAGACTTGCCGGGGTCGTTTTCGATCGGCCCGCACACCACGGGTGCCAGGCGCCCACAACACAGCACCAGCACCACGGGGCGTAGCTCAGCTTGGTAGAGCGCCCGCTTTGGGAGCGGGAGGTCGCAGGTTCAAATCCTGTCGCCCCGACACAGACAGAACAGTCACAGACACACAACAGACCAGGCGCCCACGCACACCCGACGCCGACACCAGGAGAAGAACGCAACCGTGAAGACCACCGTTGACCGCCTCAGCCCCACCCGCGTCAAGCTCAACATCACCGTCACCCCCGAGGAGCTGAAGCCGAGCATCGACCACGCGTACAAGCACATCGCCGAGTCGGTCAACATCCCGGGCTTCCGCAAGGGCAAGGTGCCCGCACCCATCATCGACCAGCGCATCGGACGCGAAGAGGTACTCAACCACGCCGTCAACGACGGCCTCGACAAGTTCTACCGCGCCGCCGCCGACGAAGCCAAGGTGCGCCCCATGGGCCGACCCACCGCCGACATCGTCGAACTGCCCAACGTCAAGGACTTCGCCGGGGACCTCGAAATCACCGTCGAGGTCGATGTGCGCCCCGACTTCGACCTCCCCAAGCTCGACGGGCTCAAACTCACCGTCGACGCCGTTGACGTCACCGAGACGGAAGTCGACGAAGAACTGCAGAACCTCCTCACCCGCTTCGGCACCCTCGTCACCGTCGACCGCCCCGCTAAGACAGGCGACTTCGTGCAACTCAACCTGCGCGCCACGATCGGCGGCAACGAAGTCGACACCGCCGACGGCATCAGCTACGAGATGGGCAGCGGTGAACTCATCGACGGAATCGACGAAGCTCTCGACACCCTCACCGCTGGCGAGAAGACCACCTTCGAGTCCCCCCTCGTCGGCGGCGACCACGCCGGAGAGAACGCCATCATCGAAGTCGAACTCACCGCCGTGAAGGAGCGCGAACTTCCCGACGCCGACGACGACTTCGCCCAGATCGCCAGCCAGTTCGACACCATCGCCGAGCTCAAGACCGACCTGCGTGAACAGCTCGGCAAGTCCAAAGTGTTCGGCCAGGTTTCCGCCGCCCGCGATCAGATCGTCGACGTGCTCCTCGAGAAGGTCGACATCCCCGTACCCCAGCAGCTCATCGACGACGAGGTGCACCGCCATCTCGAGAACGAGAACCGCCTCGACGACGACGAGCACCGTGCAGAGGTCAGCGAGTCGAGCGAGAAGACGTTCCGCAGCCAGATCCTCCTCGACGCCATCGTTGAGGCCGAGAACGTCAAAGTCGGCCAGGACGAACTCACCTCCTACCTCGTGCAGGCCGCCGGCCAGTACGGCATGGAGCCGGGCGAGTTCATCGAGGTGCTGCAGCAGAACGGGCAGCTCCCCGGCATGGTCGCCGAGGTTGCCCGCGGCAAAGCCCTCGCCACCGTGCTCGGCAAGGCCAAAGTCGTCGACTCCAAGGGCAAAGCGGTCGACGTCAGTGACTTCATCCCCAAAGACACCGAGCCCGACAACGACGCCGCCGAACTGCTGCAGCGCCTGAACCAGGGCGCGACGGATGCCACGGGTCGCGACAAGCACGGACGCAAGCCCGGTCACGAGCACTACGGGCACGACCACAAGTAACCTCAGATTCGTTGGTCGAGTGCCGCCGCAGGCGGTGTATCGAGACCCCGGGTTTCGCCAAGGTTCGGTTTCGATACGGCCGCTGCGCGGCCTACTCAACCGACGAGGTGCGCGGTGCACTCTGCCGTGGGCGAACATGCCCGAGCCGCTCGCGACCCGTCGGATAGATTCGTTACCGCAAGCGACAACTGAAACGGAGCCCCCACGCATGGCCCAACCGGCACTGGTCAGCAGTATCTTCGACCAACTCCTCAAGGACCGCATCATCTGGCTCGGGTCTGAGGTTCGCGACGACAACGCGAACGAGATCTGCGCGAAAATCCTCCTCCTCGCCGCCGAGGACGCCCACCGCGACATCTTCCTCTACATCAACTCTCCCGGCGGCTCCATCACCGCTGGCATGGCCATCTACGACACCATGAAGTTCGTGCCCAACGACATCGTCACTGTCGGCATCGGCATGGCCGCCTCCATGGGCCAGTTCCTGCTCTCCAGCGGCACCAAGGGCAAGCGCTACATCACCCCCAACGCGCGCGTGCTGCTGCACCAGCCGTCCGGCGGCTTCGGCGGCACCTCCGCAGACATCCAGACGCAGGCGAAACTCATCCTCGATATGAAGCAGCGGATGGCGGAACTCACCGCCGAGCAGACGGGCAAGACCGTCGAGCAGATCATCAAAGACGGTGACCGCGACAACTGGTTCACCGCCCAGGAGGCCCTCGACTACGGCTTCGTGGACCACCTGCGCGAGTTCGCCACCGACGTGGTCGGCGGCGGCGGAACCGACGACAAGACCTCGAAGAAGTAGGGCAGCACAGACATGGATTTCACTAACCCCACCCTCAACGCGTCCGCGCTCGCCGGCAACACAGCCGAGTCGCGCTACATCCTGCCCTCCTTCGAGGAGCGCACCGCCTACGGCTACAAGCGCCAGGACCCGTACGCGAAACTCTTCGAGGACCGCATCGTGTTCCTCGGCGTGCAGATCGATGACGCCTCCGCCGATGACGTCATGGCACAGCTGCTCGTGCTCGAGAGCCAGGACCCCGACCGCGACATCGTCATGTACATCAACTCGCCCGGTGGGTCCTTCACCGCGATGACGGCGATCTACGACACCATGCAGTACATCCGGCCGCAGATCCAGACCGTGTGCCTCGGGCAGGCCGCCTCCGCCGCCGCCGTGCTGCTCGCTGCAGGCGCCCCCGGCAAGCGGCTCGCTCTGCCCAACGCGCGCATCCTCATCCACCAGCCCGCCACCGGCGATGCCGGTCGTGGGCAGGCCTCCGACATCGAGATTCAGGCGAGAGAGATTCTGCGGATGCGGGAGTGGCTCGAGCAGACCATCTCCGCCCACTCGGGTCGGCCCGTCGAGAAGGTCACGGAAGACATCGACCGCGACTACATCATGAGCGCAGCCGAAGCCCTCGAGTACGGCCTCATCGACCAGGTGCTCACCACCCGCAAGAACACCCCCGCGGCCATCACCAAGTAACAAGAACCCCGCCGGTCGAGTTACCGGAGCCCGATGGTCGAGTAGCGCGCCTGCGGCGCGCGTATCGAGAGCCAGACCTGCGAGTCGTGGTCTCGATACGCCACCTTCGGCGGCTACTCGACCGGCGGACGGTGTGCTACTTGCGGCGGCGAAGCAGCAACATCGCGAGCACGACCGCGACGATGACTGCGGCGACCGCACCACCAACCCACAGCAGCTCCTCGCCGGCGTTGAGCTCGGACGACTCGTCGGGAACCGCACTCGGTGCAGCGTCAGTGCTCGGTTCAGCACTGGGCTCGGGCGTGACCGCAACGTTCGGAATCTGAATGCGCTCCTCGCCGCACACCGGGGGGGTGACCCACGCCTCGGAGAGCTGCTCACTGTCAGCGGGTGCCCACTCGAACGCGTACTCACCCGAGACGGAGTGCCCGTCAGCGGAGACGAACTGGTACGCGATCGTGTACGTGCCCGCGGTGCCGAGTGCGGCATCCGTCGACATCGTTGGCCCTTCGACGGTGACACAGCCGTCACCGTAGTAGAGCCCACCGCTGTCGATGATGTCGAGCACGAACGCGCTGCCGTCGCCCGTGACGTCGAGCAGCGAATCGTTCGTGGTGATGCTGAATGTTTGCGGAAGCACCGTGAGCGTCTCGCCCTCGCCGGGCGTGGTCGACACGACGAAGTTGTGGGCGGATGCCGCGGTCGCCACCCCGAAGAGGGCTGCCACCGCAAGCACCATGCTCACGACAGTGGTGCGCATGATCAGGCGTGGTCGCCGTACGTGCTTCACTCGGTGACTTCCTTCTTCGCTGACGC
>DAOMOV010000062.1:4365-9928 GCA_035444505.1 Terrimesophilobacter sp. | reverse complement strand
AATTCTCAATGGCGCAGCACCCAATGTCTAAGTCCACAACCGTTGACGATGGAACTGTCATCGACGGCGTCCACTACCACCAGCACGATGTCGTGATCGTCGGCGCCGGTGGCGCCGGAATGCGCGCCGCGATCGAAGCCGGTCCCCAGGCGCGCACGGCCGTCATCTCCAAGCTGTACCCGACCCGCTCGCACACGGGCGCGGCCCAGGGCGGCATGGCCGCCGCCCTCGCCAACGTCGAAGAAGACAACTGGGAGTGGCACACCTTCGACACCGTCAAGGGCGGCGACTACCTCGTCGACCAGGATGCGGCCGAAATCCTCGCCAAGGAAGCCATTGACGCCGTCATCGACCTCGAGAACATGGGCCTGCCCTTCAACCGCACCCCCGAGGGCAAAATCGACCAGCGCCGCTTCGGTGGCCACACCCGCGACCACGGCAAGAGCCCGGTGCGCCGCGCCTGCTACGCGGCCGACCGCACCGGCCACATGATCCTGCAAACCCTGTACCAGAACTGCGTCAAGCACGGCATCAACTTCTTCAACGAGTTCTACGTGCTCGACCTCGTCATGGGCGAAGTCGATGCCAAAGACGGAAAACCCAGTCGCCGGCCAGCCGGCGTCGTCGCCTACGAGCTCGCGACCGGCGACCTCCACGTCTTTCAGGGCAAATCAGTCATCTTCGCAACCGGTGGCTTCGGCAAGATCTACAAGACCACCTCCAACGCGCACACCCTCACCGGTGACGGCGTCGGCATCATCTGGCGCAAGGGCCTGCCATTGGAGGACATGGAGTTCTTCCAGTTCCACCCGACCGGGCTCGCCGGCCTCGGCATCCTGCTCACCGAGGGCGCCCGCGGCGAAGGAGCCATCCTGCGCAACGCCTCCGGTGAGCGCTTCATGGAACGCTACGCCCCCACCATCAAAGACCTCGCCCCCCGCGACATCGTCTCGCGCTGCATGGTGCAAGAAGTCGCCGAAGGCCGCGGCGCCGGTCCCCACAAGGACTACGTCTACCTCGACTGCACCCACCTCGGCGCCGAAGTGCTCGAAACCAAACTCCCCGATATCACCGAGTTCGCCCGCACCTACCTCGGCGTCGACCCCGTGACCGAACCCGTGCCCGTCATGCCCACCGCTCACTACGCGATGGGCGGCATCCCCACCACCAACGACGCTGAGGTGCTCGCCGACAACGACACCGTCGTCCCGGGCCTCTACGCCGCCGGTGAGTGCGCTTGCGTGTCGGTGCACGGCTCCAACCGGCTCGGCACCAACTCCCTCCTCGACATCAACGTCTTCGGCAAGCGTGCCGGAAACAACGCCGTCGCCTACGCCAAGACCGCCGACTGGGTGCCGCTGCCCGACGACCCTGCACGCGAGGTGCGCGAGGCGATCAACCGCATCCGTGACTCTGTCGGCACCGAATCCATCGCGGCGATCCGCAAAGAACTGCAAGACGAGATGGACCGCAATGCACAGGTGTTCCGCACCGACGAGTCGCTCGCGAGCGTCACCGGAACCATCCACCGACTGCGCGAACGCTACCTCAACGTCGGAATCCACGATAAAGGCCGCCGGTTCAACACCGACCTGCTCGAAGCCATCGAGCTCGGCTTCCTCCTCGACCTCGCCGAAGTCGTCGTCTACTCCGCCCGCAACCGCAAAGAGAGCCGCGGCGGCCACATGCGCGACGACTACCCCGACCGCGACGACACCAACTACCTCAAGCACACCATGGCGTACCTCACCGGCGACCCGCACTCCGCCGACGCCGCCGACCACATCCGGCTCGACTGGAAACCCGTGCGAATCACCAACTACCAGCCCATGGAAAGGAAATACTGATGACCATGGCCGCCCCTGCCAGTGCCACGCCCACAGAGGTGCAGTCATTCACGGTGACGCTCATCATCCGCCGCTTCGACCCCGAAGCCGACACGGAACCGCGCTGGCAGGACTTCGACGTCGAACTGTTCGGCACCGACCGCGTGCTCGACGCCCTCCACAAGATCAAGTGGGAACAAGACGGGTCGCTCGCCTTCCGACGCTCCTGCGCCCACGGAATCTGTGGATCTGATGCGATGCGCATCAACGGCCGCAACCGACTCGCCTGCAAGACCCTCATCAAAGACCTCGACATCACCCAGCCCATCTACGTGGAAGCCATCAAGGGACTCCCCCTCGAGAAGGACCTCATCGTCGACATGGAGCCCTTCTTCGAATCATTCCGTGCCGTGCAGCCATTCCTGCAGGCCTCCTCGAAGCCCAAGGACGGCAAGGAGCGCCGCCAGAGCGTCGCCGAGCGCGAGCGCTTCGACGACACCACGAAGTGCATCCTCTGCGCCGCCTGCACCTCCAGCTGCCCCGTGTTCTGGACCGACGGGCAGTACTTCGGGCCCGCCGCGATCGTCAATGCGCACCGCTTCATCTTCGACTCGCGCGACGACGCCGCCCAGGTGCGTCTCGACATCCTCAACGACAAAGAGGGCGTGTGGCGCTGCCGCACCACCTTCAACTGCACGGATGCGTGCCCCCGCGGCATCCAGGTCACGCAGGCCATCGCTGAGGTCAAGCAGGCCATCATGCGAGGCAAGCCCTAGCGTTGCGCGGGAGACTGATCAGCCTGACCGCGTAGCCTGAGCCGATGGACAGGGTCAAGGCGCTTGTCGAATTCGTCAAGGCCACCCGCCCCGTGAGGGTGTGGCTGCACTTCAGCGAGCGACGCGGATCGATCCTCGCGCAGGGCCTCTCGTTTCAGGCGCTGTTTGCAGCATTCGCCGCGATCTGGGTGGGTTTCGCCACCGCGGGTCTCGTGCTGCGCGGCAACCCGGCGCTCGCCGAGGCCTTCTTCGATCTAATCGCCACGAGCGCCCCCGGACTCATCGAGTGGAACGGCGTCGACGGCGTCATCGACCCCGCCACTCTCCTGGAAGTGCAACTGCTCGGCATCACCGGTGTCATCGCCGCCGGGGCACTAGCATTCACCGCACTCGGCTGGTTGCAGTCGGCGCGGGACGCTGTGCGAGCCCTCTTCGACCTGCCCGCCCCCCACACGAACTTCTTCCTGCTCAAGCTCAAAGATGTGGGGCTCGGCATCGCCTTCGGGATCGCCCTCATCGTCTCGGCGGCCCTCACCGTGTTCAGCACCGAGGCACTCGTCGTCGTGCTCGGGTGGGTAGGGATGGGGAGCGATTCGGCGATTGCGGGTGCGCTCGGTCGCACCGTGGGTCTGCTCATCATGCTCGCCATCGACGCGACCGCGCTCGGGGTGATGTTTCGCTGGCTCTCCGGTCTCGTGATCCCCGTTCGGCGACTGCTCGTCGGCGTGATCTTGGGTGGTGTCGGCCTCGGCGTGCTCAAGGTGCTGGGGACCGTGCTGCTCGGTGCGGCGAGCCGCAACCCGCTGCTCGCATCCTTCGCCGTGCTCATCGGTCTGCTCATCTGGTTCAACCTCGTCTGCACCGTCATCCTGCTGTCGGCATCGTGGATCGCGGTCGGGCTCGAGGATGCCGGCATCGTCGCCGACCCGCGTGTCGCCCGCGAGCGTGAGAAAGCCGCCGCTCTCGAGCGCGAGAGGCTCGAAGAGGTGATCCGCGCCAAGCTCGAAGCGGAGAGAAGGAGGGGCAACTGGTTCACACGCCTTCTGCGCCGCGATCGCAGCACGCGCGGCCGGGACGATCAATAGACTTGGGCCATGTCTCGCCCGCTGCGCATCGCATCCGTCAACGTCAACGGCGTTCGTGCCGCCTACCGCAAGGGGATGGGCGACTGGCTCGCCACCAGCGGTGTCGACATCCTTGCGCTGCAGGAGGTGCGTGCCGCCACCAGCGATCTGGTGGGGCTGCTCGGCGACGAGTGGTCGATCCTGCATGACCCCGCGACGGCGAAGGGTCGCGCGGGTGTCGCACTGGCGAGCCGAAACAAGGCCAGCATCCATCGCGTCGACCTCGGCGATCCCGACTTCGACTCCGCAGGCCGCTGGCTTGAAGCCGACTTCGAGGTTGACGGCCGCATCATCACCGTCGTGAGCACCTACGTGCACTCCGGCGAAGTCGACACCCCCAAGCAGGTCGAGAAGTACAAGTTTCTCGACGCCATGACCGCGCGGATGCCTGAACTTGCCGCCCACTCCGAGTACGCCCTCATCGTCGGCGACCTCAACGTCGGGCACCGCGAACTCGATATCAAGAACTGGAAGGGCAACCGCAAGAACGCGGGCTTCCTCAACGAGGAGCGCGCCTACTTCGACGCCTTCTTCGGCCCGCACGGTGAGGGCGTGCAGTGCGTTGACGGCACCGAGCGAACCGGACTCGGCTGGGTGGATGTCGGCCGCCGCTGGGCGGGCGAGGTCGACGGCCCCTACACCTGGTGGAGTCAGCGCGGCCAGGCCTTCGACAACGACACCGGGTGGCGCATCGACTACCACGCGGCCACTCCGGCACTCGCCGAGACCGTCGTTGACTACACGGTCGACCGCTACCCGTCCTACGACACGCGATGGTCCGACCACGCACCCGTCGTCGTCGACTACCAGCTCTAGCTTGTGAAGGACCAGCAGTGACCCCCAAACCCCGCCTGTTCTCCGGCATGCAGCCCTCCGCCGACAGCCTCCACCTCGGAAACTACGTGGGTGCGCTGCTGCAGTGGCGCGACCTGCAGGCCACCCACGAGGCCGTGTTCTGCGTCGTCGACCTGCACGCGATCACCGTTCCGCAGGAGCCCGCCGCACTGCGCGAAGCGACCCGACGCACCGCCGCCCAGTACATCGCGGCCGGCATCGACCCCTCCGCCTCGATCCTGTTCGTGCAGTCGCAGGTCCCCGCGCACGCACAACTCGCCTGGGTGCTCAACACCATCACCGGCTTCGGCGAGGCGAGCCGGATGACCCAGTTCAAGGACAAGACCGCCAAGCAGGGGCAAGAGTCCTCCAGCGTGGGGCTGTTCACCTACCCGATCCTGCAGGCCGCCGACATCCTCCTCTACGACGCCGTCATCGTGCCGGTCGGTGAGGACCAGCGTCAGCACATCGAACTCACCCGCGACCTCGGGGGCCGGTTCAACTCCCGCTTCGGCGACACGTTCGTCATTCCTGAGCCGCGCATTCTCGGCGAGACCGCCAAGATCTACGACCTGCAGGAACCGACCGCGAAGATGTCGAAGTCAGGTGAGTCCCCCCAAGGCATCCTCTGGCTGCTGGACGAGCCGAGCGTGACCGCAAAGAAGATCAAGTCGGCCGTGACGGATGCCGAGCGAGACATCCGCTTCGACCCCGAGACCAAGCCGGGGGTGTCGAACCTGCTGACGATCCTGTCAGTGTTCGGCGGTGAGTCGATCGAGACACTCGAGGCCACGTTTGCAGGGCGCGGCTATGGCGACCTCAAGTCGGAGACCGCCGACGCCGTGGTCGCCGCGTTCGAACCGGTTCGTGCCCGCGCGCTCGAGCTGCTCGCCGACCCGACCGAGCTCGACCGCATGCTCACCCACAACGCCGACCGCGCATCCGAAATCGCCGAAACCACCCTCGCTCGGGTCTACGATCGCGTCGGATTCCTGCCGCGCGC
>DAOMOV010000062.1:0-4265 GCA_035444505.1 Terrimesophilobacter sp. | reverse complement strand
AGAGTCCGAACCGGCGGTGACAGTCCGCGACCCGCAGACAGCGTCAGAGAGACAACTGGCGACAGAAGCGGTTGAGCCGGTGAAATTCCGGCACCGACGGTGATGA
Source organism: Terrimesophilobacter sp. (assembly GCA_035444505.1). Lineage (GTDB taxonomy): Bacteria > Actinomycetota > Actinomycetes > Actinomycetales > Microbacteriaceae > Terrimesophilobacter. Next base: position 4,159 of record DAOMOV010000062.1, on the reverse strand, counting down.
ACCTGCGAAGGTTCAGAGTCCGGATGGGAGGCGCACGAGCGACCACAGCGGTCGCACCGTCGGTGTTCTCCGACGCACCCCGGGGCTCGTCTCAGCGAGAGACTAGAGGAACCGGATGACTGAGGCACACCCCGCGGACGCGCAGCACGCGCCGCTCGACGCCGACCTCATCGAGCGCACCATGCGCCACGCCCTCACGCTCGCCGCACGCGGCCCGCGCAGTCGAGTGAACCCGCAAGTCGGAGCTGTCATTCTTTCCCCCACGGGCGAAGTGCTCGCCGAAGGCTGGCACCGCGGAGCGGGGACACCCCACGCTGAAGCCGACGCCCTCAGCAAGCTCACCGGCGAGCAGACCCGAGGCGCGACCGCCGTCGTCACCCTCGAACCCTGCAACCACACCGGCACGACCGGTCCCTGCGCCGAGGCCCTCATCGATGCGGGCATCACCGACGTCTACTACGCAGCGCACGATCCCAACCCGGTCGCCGCTGGCGGCAGCGTGCGACTCGCCGACGCGGGCGTCACCGTCACCGGCGGTGTGCTCGAAGACGAAGCCGCCGAGTTCATGCACCGCTGGCTCGCCGCCGCCCGTCACCAGCGCCCCTTCGTCACCGTGAAGTGGGCGGCGAGCCTCGACGGCCGCGCCGCCGCCAGTGACGGCACCAGCCAGTGGATCACCGGTACCGCCGCACGCCAGCACGTGCACGAGCAGCGCGCACAGCACGACGCGATCGTCGTCGGCACCGGCACCGTGTTCGCCGACGACCCGAGCCTGACCGCGCGCGGCGACGGCGGTGAGCTGCTCACCGAGCAGCCGGTCCCCGTCGTCGTCGGCACCCGCGAGGTCCCTGCTGGTGCACGGGTGCGTCAGCACCCGCACGAACTCATCCAGCACGCCGACCACGACCTTCCGAGGCTGCTCGCAGAGCTGTGGGGGCGCGGCATCCGCAGCGTCTTCGTCGAGGGCGGTCCAACACTGGCGAGTGCGTTCCTCCGCGCGGGCCTCGCCGACGAACTGCTCGTCTACATCGCGCCCGTCCTGCTCGGCGGTGACCGCCTCGCCGTGGCCGACGTCGGGGTTGACACGATCGGTGCCGCCCACCATTACACATTCACGAGTGTCGAAACCCTCGGTGAAGACATCCTCCTCACGTCGCGACCACACCAGAAAGAGAGCCGCTGAATGTTCACCGGAATCATCGAAGAACTTGGCGAAATCGTCGACTGGCACCCCTCCGCCGATGCCGCCCGCATCACCGTGCGCGGACCCCTCGTCGTCTCCGACGCGAACCACGGCGACTCGATCGCGGTGAGTGGCGTCTGCCTCACCGTCATCGACCAGGGCGACGACTGGTTCACGGCGGATGTCATGGCCGAGACGACCGCGCTCTCCACGCTCAAGAGCCCGCAGGCTGGTGACCGGGTCAACCTGGAGCGGGCGATGCGCGCCGACTCACGGCTGGGTGGGCACATCGTGCAGGGGCACGTGGACGGCACCGCGGAGGTGCTTGACGTGACGGATGGCGGGAAGTGGCGGGTGGTGCGATTCAGTCTCGCCGACGAGCTCGCTCCACTCGTGGTGCGCAAGGGCTCGATCACACTCGATGGCGTGTCTCTGACTGTCACGGCGGTCGGTGACGGCTGGTTCGAGGTCTCTCTCATCCCGGAGACTCTCGCAGCGACGACGCTCGGAGCGAAGCGACCGGGCGACCTCGTCAACGTGGAGACGGACATTCTGGCGCGGCACGTTGAGCGGCTGGTCTCGATACGCGGGGCCGCTGGCACGGCACCGCTACGCGACCGACAGAAAACCGAAGGGAGGCCGTCATGAGTCTCGCAACGATCCCCGAGGCCCTCGCTGACCTGCGCGCCGGCCGACCCATCATTGTCGTCGACGATGAGGGGCGCGAGAACGAGGGTGACGTGGTCATGGCCGCCGAGTTGGCGAGCCAGGAGTGGATCGCGTGGACGGTCCGCAACACGAGCGGGTTCCTCTGCGCACCCATGCCTAACGAGATCGCTGACCGTCTCGACCTGCCGGTCATGGTGGCCCACAACGAGGACACGCGGGGTACGAATTACACGGTCAGTGTCGACGCAGCCGACCGCAACACGACGGGTATCAGCGCGAGCGACCGGGCGCACACGCTGCGGGTGCTCGCCGATCCTGCGTCGGGGCCAACGAGCCTTCGACGTCCGGGACACGTGCTGCCGCTTCGCGCGGTCGACGGCGGGGTTCGTGAGCGGGACGGGCACACCGAGGCATCCGTTGAACTGATGAAGCTCGCAGGGTTGCAACCCGTCGCGGTGATTGCGGAGATCGTCCAGGACGATGGCGAGATGATGCGCCTGCCTGGCCTGCTCGAACTGGGTGAGCGCGAAGGGCTCGTCGTCGTCACGATCTCGGACCTCATCGACTACCTCAATGCTGGTCACCACGAAGCCGCTGCAGCTCCAGACGCGATCGCGGAGTCGTCCCGTGTCGACTTCGAGGTGGAGACGAACGTGCCAACCGTGCATGGCACATTCCGGATGCTTGCCTTCCGTGACCGGGTAACGGGTGCCGACCATGTCGCCATAGTCTCGGGCGACCCCGCGCATGACTCGACGCTGGGCACGCTCGTGCGGGTGCACTCGGAGTGTCTCACGGGTGAGGCGTTCGGTTCGTTGAAATGCGAGTGCGGCCCGCAACTCGATGAAGCGCTCCAGCGAATCCGGGCCGAGGGCGGCGTGGTGATCTACCTGCGCGGCCACGAGGGCAGGGGCATCGGCCTCGTCAACAAGCTCAAGGCGTACCGTCTGCAGGAGCAGGGGCTCGATACGCTCGACGCGAACCTCGCTCTCGGACTGCCCGCCGACTCGCGCGACTACGGCGCAGCGGTAGCCATCCTCGAGCACCTCGGTGTCTCGTCGGTGCGGCTCTTGACGAACAACCCTGAGAAGGCACGTCAGCTCTCGGCCCTCGGTATGAGGGTCGCGGAGACCGTGCCGCTCGTAGTAGGTGTCGGCGAGTTCAACGAGGAGTATCTGAACGTGAAGCGCGACCGCATGGGGCACACACTGCCCCGTGATGTTGCGGCCCTGAACCTGGAGGTGCACCAACCATGAGCGGAGCCGGTTCCCCTGCCCGCAGCGAACTCGACGGCACGGGTCTGAAGGTCGTTATCGTCGCGGGCACATGGCACGAGGAGATCACGAACGGCATGATCGCGGGCGCACACCGCGTACTTGACCCCTCGGGCGCTGAGGTGAGCGAGGTGCGCGTACCCGGCAGCTTCGAACTGCCCGTCGTCGCCAAGGCGGCGCTCGACGCGGGGGCGGATGCGGTGGTGGCGCTCGGAGTCATCATCCGTGGCGGCACACCCCACTTCGAGTTCGTCTCGAACGCGGCTACCGACGGCCTCACCCGGGTCGCCCTCGACACCGGCAAGCCCGTCGGTTTCGGTGTGCTCACCCTCGACGACGAGCAGCAGGGGCTCGACAGGGCCGGTCTGCCGGGGTCGAAGGAGGACAAGGGTGGGGAGGCGGCATCCGCTGCTCTTGCCACGGCACTCACGCTGAGGGAGTTGCGCGCGCTGGAGCGTTAAACGGCGACCACTTCTCATCGCCGGCGTGCCAGCGCCGACGCCCGTGCCGGGCGCCGGGCAACGCACGAGCTGTCGTGACAATCGGTAGGGTGGGGTCATGGCGTTCAATTTTCCCCGCATCCTGCTCGGGCTTGCTTCGATCGGGTCTGTGGTGCTGCTGGGCTACTTCCTGTGGGTGTACGCGCTGCCACACTTCCTCTAGGCGGCCCCGAGGTTAGCCCCTCCTAAGTACCGCCCATCCGTGTCGGGTGACAGGATGAGGGCATGGAATTCCTCTATATGCTGTTCATCATTTTGCACTTCGTTGGTCTCGCCTCGCTCTTGGGCGGCTTCCTCGTTCAGATGAAGCCCATCGCTAAGGGCAAGGGCGTCGTCAACGCCGCCATGGTGCACGGTGCGCTTACCCAGCTCGTCACCGGGCTGCTGCTGGTGGGCATCGCCGAGATGGGTGACGGCACCGTCAACCACATGAAGATCGGCATCAAGCTTGCCGTGCTCATCGTCATCACGGTGCTCGTGTTCGTGTACCGGAAGAAGACTGCGGTGCCGTCGTGGGTGCTGTGGGCGATCGG
>DAOMOV010000061.1:0-9932 GCA_035444505.1 Terrimesophilobacter sp. | reverse complement strand
CTCGAGCAGCACATTCTCATGCGCTCCCGCCTCATCGACCTCTTCGACACCGCGACGGGAGAATCGACCCGACTCGACGGCGCCAGCAGCGTCAACCCCGAACTCATCCAGCTCGCCCGCTACGGTGGCAGGGCACTCAGCGGCCGACAGGCGAAAGACATCGGGCGCATGCACTCCCGCGGCGGTCGGTACCGCGAGCAGCGGCTCGACCGCGCCGGCGTCGTCAAACTGCTCGACGACCACAATCTGCTGCCCGCAATCTGCTTCATCTTCAGCCGCAAAGGCTGTGACCAGGCCGTACAGCAGGTGCTGCGGTCCGGCATCCGCCTCACCACCGCCGCCGAGCGCGACGAGATACGCGCATACGTGGAGCAGGAGACCCGTGCCATGCGCGGCGACGACCTCGCCGTTCTCGGCTACCCGGAGTGGCTCGGCGGCCTCGAACGCGGAGTCGCAGCCCACCACGCCGGCCTTTTCCCTGCCTTCAAGGAGATCGTCGAAGAGCTCTTCCGGCGCAAACTGCTGCGCGTCGTCTTCGCCACCGAGACCCTCGCCCTCGGCATCAACATGCCCGCCCGAACCGTCGTGCTCGAATCACTCGAGAAGTTCAACGGCGAAGCTCGCGTGCCGATCACGCCGGGAGAGTACACCCAGCTCACCGGCCGTGCAGGTCGTCGCGGCATCGACGTCGAAGGTCACGCCGTCATCCAGTGGAAAGACGGCCTCGACCCCGGTGCCGTCGCTTCACTCGCCTCACGCCGCACCTACCCGCTCAACTCGAGCTTCAAGCCGACCTACAACATGTCGGTCAACCTCGTCGAGCAGTTCGGACGTGACCGCACCCGCGAGATCCTCGAATCCAGCTTCGCTCAGTTCCAAGCCGACCGCGGCGTCGTGGACATGGCCCGCAAAGTGCGGGAACTCGAAGCCTCACTCGACGGCTACGCCGAATCCATGCAGTGCCACCTCGGCGACTTCGCCGAGTACGCCAGTATTCGCCGCGAGATCAGCGACCTCGAACGCAAAGGCGCCTCCCGCGCCGCGCACGACTCCCGTGCCGAACGGGACCGTCGGCAGCAGCAGTTGAACCGCCTGCGCAAACGCCTGCGGCAGCACCCCTGTCATGGATGCTCCGACCGCGAAGCCCACGCGCGCTGGGCCGAACGCTGGTGGCGGCTGAAACGCGAAGCCGACGAACTGCGCCGCCAGATCGTCGGTCGCACCGGCGCCATCGCCAAGATCTTCGACCGCGTCACCGACGTACTCCTCGAACTCGATTACCTCACCCGAGACGACGATGGCGAGCTCCACGTCGCCGCGCCCGGTCGCGCCCTCCGCCGCATCTACGGTGAGCGCGACCTTCTCGTCGCCGAAAGCCTCCGCAACGACACCTGGGAGAAGCTCGAACCCACCTTCCTCGCCGCCATGGCCGCCACCGTCGTACACGAGCCCCGGCGCGACGACGAAGTCGCCGACTACCGCCTGCCCAAAGCGCCGTTTCGTGCCGCCCTCGACGCCACCCACGCCACCTGGGAACGACTCACCGAAATCGAAAAGCGCAACCGACTGCCGGGCACCGATCCGCTCTCCTCCGCCATGGCCCTCCCCATGTTTCGCTGGGCCAACGGCGCGAACCTCGATACCGTGCTCGACGATGCCGGCCTCGCCGCAGGTGACTTCATCCGACTCGCCAAACAGACCATCGACCTCCTCGACCAGATCTCCATCGTCGCTGAACCCCCGATCGACCAGCGCGCCCGACGCGCCATCGACCTCGTGCGCCGCGGGATCGTCGCCTACTCGAGCGTGGAGTGAGGATGCCGCTCCCACTCGCCCTCCTCGCCGCTGCCCTATCCGGGCTGCTCGTCTCCGTCGCATTCCCCGGCTTCGGTCTGTGGCCGCTCAGCATCCTCGGCTCGTCACTGCTGCTGTGGTCACTGCGTAACCGCAGCCTGCGCGACTCGATCTGGGTGGGTCTCGTGGGGGGAGCGTTCTACTGGGGGCCGCTCATCGACTGGCTCACCGTCTACCTCGGACCCATCCCGTGGCTGGCCCTTGCGGGTGTGCAGACGCTGTTCTTCACTGCGGGCGCCGTGCTGCTCACTCTCGCCTGGCGGTGGCTTGAACCCCTGTGGAGGGGAGCGCTCGGACGGCTCATCGGGATCCCCACCGTGCTCGCATCCCTGCTGACCCTGCGCGAAGCGGTCACCGCGGTGTGGCCGTACGGGGGATTCTCCTGGGGCCGACTCGCGTTCGCGCACTCCGAATCGTGGTTCTCACCCGTCGCGGCCTGGGTGGGAGCGTCAGGGCTCAGCTGGGTCGTCGCCTTCGTCGCCGCTGTGGTCCTTCAAGCCGTGCGGGAGCGCTCCTTCGACGTGACCGTGCGCGGCACCATCGTCACGGCAGTTGTGGCTGCCGTGCTCGCCGTGCCCGCGTTCCCGGGCAGCACCGCGGGGGAGCTGCGTGTTGCAGCGGTGCAGGGCGACTCGGACGCAGGCCTCTTCGCCCAGTACGAACGCGGAGAGATTCTTGCTGACCACATTGCCGCCACCCGGCTCATCACTGACGAGCAGGCCACGGGCGTCGACGTCGTGGTGTGGCCGGAGAACTCCTCCGACCTCAACCCCCTGTGGTACCCGCAAGCAGCCCGCCAACTCGACACCGTATCCGCCCGCTTCGACGCGCCACTCGTGACAGGAACCATCACCCAGGATGCCGAAGAACGCATCTTCAACAGCCTCCTGCTGTGGGAGGCCGGGCGCGGCGCCACCGACCAGTATGACAAAATTCACCCGGTGCCCTTCGCCGAATACCTGCCCGACCGGGACTTCTGGTATCCCCTCGCACCACCGCTGTTCGACATGGTGCCGCGCGACTACTCCTTCGGGCAGCGCGACAACGTGTTCACCCTGAACGGCGCAATCGCTGGCGTCGCCATCTGCTTCGACATCGTCGACGACGCACTCCTCTGGCAGATGCTCGACGACGACGCCAACATCATTTTTGCCCCCACCAACAACGCCGACTTCGGTCGCACAGACGAGAGTGCCCAGCAGCTCGCCATCGCACGCCTCAGGGCGATCGAAACCCACCGCACGGTCGTCAACATCTCCACCGTCGGCACGAGTGCCATCATCGCACCGGACGGCTCCACCATCGACGAGCTGCCCGTGTTCGAGCCCGGCGTCATGGTCGAAACAGTGCCGCTCAGCGACACAACAACACTCGCGACGGTGCTCAAACGCACGCCTGAACTGGCGGCAAGCGCATTCGGCCTCGGGATGCTGCTGCTCGGAGGCACCCTTGCACGAACGGCCCGCACGGGGAGGAACCGTGGCTAGAGAGCTCGTCATCGTCCCCACGTTCAACGAGGCGCTCACCCTGACCGACACGATCAGTCAGACCCGTTCCGCAGCGCCCGACGCGCACATTCTCATCGTTGACGATGCGAGCCCAGACGGCACCGGGCGCATCGCCGACTCCCTCGCCACGACCGACAGCCACGTCTTCGTGCTCCACCGCGAGGGCAAGCAGGGGCTCGGTACGGCCTACCTCGAAGGATTCGCCTACGCGCTGGAGCGCGGCTACCACCTCATCGCCGAAATGGATGCCGACGGCTCACACGACCCCACCGAACTCCCACGTCTGTTCGAACTAGCGCGTGAAAGCGCCGACCTTGCGATCGGCTCCCGATGGGTGATCGGCGGGTCCGTCACGGGCTGGTCCAGATTTCGACGGTTCGTGTCGCGGACCGGGAATCGCTACGCGCGCACGATCCTGCGCTCGCGCATACACGATCTCACCGCAGGGTTCCGAGTGTTTCGGGCCTCAACGCTGCAGGCTCTCAACCTCAACGGGGTCTCCAGCCAGGGCTACTGCTTTCAAATCGAGCTCGCCTGGGCAACCGAGCGGGCCGGGCTGACCGTTGTGGAACACCCCATACACTTCTCCGAGCGCGTTGCGGGCCGATCCAAAATGCACCTGGGCATAGTGATCGAGGCCCTCGCGCGGGTCACCGCGTGGGGCCTCTTCGGCAAGAGAGGCGCTTAGGCGCCGATCTTCTCTCCGCGCCGATCGCGCAGGTACTGCAGGCGCTCCTCAAGGATCACCTCAAGCTCAGCCCGAGAGCGGCGCTCCAGCAGCATGTCCCAGTGGGTGCGGGCGGCCTTCTCATCGCTGTCGTCCAGTTCGACGGGCTTGCCCTTGGCGTCGAGCAGGCGACCTACCTGGCCGCTGCGGGGATCCTCCCACTCCTGCGGGATCTCGGCATCCGCCGCGAACATCACGTCGAACGTGGTGCTGTCGTCAAGCTGGTAGGTGCTCTTGGCACGGGGCGAGAATACGACGCCCTCTTCTGATTGAAGGCTCTGGGCTCCCAAGCGCACTCCGCGCAGACTACGATCCGCCATGTTGGCCCCTTTCCTCGCGTGGTCTCACAAGTTATAAACCACGCGAGGCGGCAATTCGTTACCGCTGAAGAGCTTTCCCAGAGGGTTCACAGCTTGCATGCAGGTTCAGCCGTGTTTTTTCAGAACCTCGACCGCAAGATCGGCCCGATCCGTGACGAGGCCGTCGACACCGAGGGCGAGTAGGCGCCGCATGTCGTCGGGCTCGTTGACCGTCCAGACGTGCACCTCGACAGCTGACGCGTGAGCGGCGGAGATGAGACGTGGGGTCAGGATGCGCACACCCTTCTGACGCTCCGGAATCTGCACGGCGTGAACAGGAGAGAGGATGCGCCGCTCGACGCTCGTCAGACGCGCCCGGTTCGCGGCCACGAGCCTCATGGTGCCGCTGGCGGAGAGCGAGGTTGCGACGCCGGGAAGCTGATTCAGCGCCACACGTCGGCGCCGGTCGCTGAAAGACGCAAGGAGTATGCGCTGTTCGGCCCGGTGCTCACGGATCACCTCAACCGTCGGTTGCACCGACGCGGCAGACTTCAGGTCGATGTTGAAGCGAGCGTCGGGAAACGCATCCAACGCATCCGCGAGGCTGCAGAAGCCCTGACCCTCACCGAGGTCGACGCGGCGCAGCTCGGCCATCGTGAGCTGATCCACGCGAACCTTGCGGCCCGCAACACGTTCGAGGGTGTCGTCGTGGGCGATCACGGCAACACCATCGACGCTCGCGTGCACATCCGTCTCAATATGGGTGACGCCCATGGCGAGTGCCTTCGCGAACGCCAGCAGAGTGTTCTCGGGCGCTTCGATCGCAAGCCCCCTGTGGGCGAGCACGCGCGGGGGAGCGGGCTTGAAGAACTCCACGGAGTGTTTCTTACCGTTACCAGCGACTACTTGCGCGCGGTGCCGAGCTTCTCCGCGAAGCCCTCACCGAAACCCTTGAGCGCCTCGGTCAATTCGGCCGGCACGATCCACAGCTTGTTGGAGTCGCCCTCCGCGATCTTCGGCAGCGTCAGCAGGTACTGGTACGCGAGCAGCTTGGGGTCGGGGTTGCCGTCGTGGATCGCCTGGAACACCGTCGTGATCGCTTCGGCCTCACCCTTCGCACGAAGCACCGCGGCCTGTGCGTCACCCTCAGCCCTCAGAATCGACGACTGACGGGCACCCTCAGCCTCAAGAATCGCGGACTGCTTCGTGCCCTCCGCGGTGAGGATCGCGGCGCGGCGGTCGCGCTCAGCGCGCATCTGCTTCTCCATCGAGTCCTGGATGGAGAGAGGTGGGTCAATCGCTTTCAACTCGACACGGTTCACGCGGATGCCCCACTTACCCGTCGCTTCGTCGAGCACAACACGCAGCTGACCGTTGATGTTGTCGCGGCTCGTCAGCGCCTCTTCGAGGTTGAGACCACCGACCACGTTGCGCAGTGTCGTTGTGGTGAGCTGCTCGACCGCGCCCAGGTAGTTGGCGATCTCGTAGGTGGCGGCACGCGCATCCGTCACCTGAAAATAGACGACCGTGTCGATCGAGACGACGAGGTTGTCTTCGGTGATGACCGGCTGCGGCGGGAACGAGACGACCTGTTCGCGCATGTCGACGAGGGGACGCACCCGGTCGATGAACGGCACCAGGATGTTGAGACCCGGGTTGAGGGTCTTGTGGTACCTGCCGAGGCGCTCGACGACGCCCGCGAATGCCTGGGGGATGATGCGAATCGCCCGAATGAGCACCGTGAGCACGAAGATGCCGACAACGACCAGGAGTGCGATGACGAATATTTGGCCAATGAAATCACCGGGGGTGAGCATGCAATATTTCCTTACTCTTCAGGTGAGCTTAATCTTCAGATGAACGCTGCGGAAAAACTTCGGCGACACCGGGCGTCACGACCGCAGTGGCACCCTCAATGGCGACGACCGTAACGGTCTCACCCGACTCCAGGTGGTGAGCCGTGGCGTCGTCAGCGAGCCTGGCCGACCAGGTCTCACCGTTGGCGAGCTTCACGAGACCCGCGGTGGGGGTGATGTCGGTGGTGACGCGAGCGCGCATGCCGATGAGGGCGGGAATGTTGCTCGGCGTGGGGTCTTCGCCTCGGCGCATCGTCTTCAGCAGCAGGGGCCTGATCGTCAGGATGAGCAGCATCGAGACGACCGCGGCGATGACGATCTGCAGCCACCACTCGAACCCGAGCAGGTGGCTGCCAAGACCCGCGAGGCTGCCGACCGCAATCATGAGGAACGTGAACTCAAGCGTGAGCAGTTCGATGATGACGAACAGCAGAATGAAGATGGCCCACACGATCCACAGGTACTGCGCGAGATCGACGAACACGGGCACCGCCTTCCACGTCGTTGGTTACCTAAAACTAGCATTTGCACTGGTGTTGTGGCGGGGTCGAATTGGTAGGGTCAGACCGTGAATGCGAACCCACTTGCTCCTGGCTCCCTCGACGGCAAACGTGCCCTTGTGACCGGCTCATCGCGCGGCATCGGTGCTGACACGGCACGCTACTTCGCTGAGGCGGGGGCGAGCGTGGTCATCAACTATCGCAACAAGGAGAAGCGCGCCCAGCAGCTCGTCGATCAGATTCAGGATGCCGGTGGCACAGCGATGGCGCTCGGCGCGGACCTGACCGATCCGGATTCGGTCGCGGCGATGTTCGAGAACGTGCGCGAGGCGTGGGGCGGCCTCGACATCCTGGTGCTGAACGCCTCGGGCGGTATGGAGTCGGGCATGGCCGAGGACTATGCGATGCGGCTCAACCGTGACGCTCAGGTGAACGTGCTCACGTCGGCACTGCCGCTGCTGGGGGAGGGCAGCCGCGTGGTGTTCGTGACGAGCCACCAGGCACACTTCATTCGCACGGTCGAGACCATGGACGAGTATGTGCCCGTGGCCCTGAGCAAGCGCGCGGGGGAGGACGCCCTGCGCGAGATGATCCCCGAACTGGAGCGGCTCGGCATCGGCTTCACGGTGGTCTCCGGCGACATGATCGAGGGCACCATCACTGCAACCCTGCTCGAACGCGCCAACCCGGGTGCGATCGAGTCGCGCAAGGAGTCCGCGGGTCGGCTCTACAACGTGAGCGAGTTCGCGGCCGAGGTCGCCGCCGCGGCGGTTGACCCGGTTCCGGAGGGCAACACCCGCTACGTGGGCGATGTCTCGGGCTTTTCTGGGTCTTAGGGTTCGAAGGTCTCGATACACCGGGCTTCGCCCGGCACTCGACCAGCGGGCTACGGTGATCGAGTAGCGCCGCAGGCGCGTATCGAGATCATCCCGACGTCCGTAGGCTGGTGTGGTGAAGACTGCCGACCTGCCCCTGCTGCACACTGTCTCTCGCCCCACGATCGCATCCGACGCATCCGCTGCCGTTGTCGCCGTAATCAGGCCCGACCTGGGGTCGGATGCCTATGTGGGTCAGTTGTGGCGCGTGCCGTTGGCCGGAGGAGCGCCACGAAGGTTGACGCGAGGTTTTCGCGATGGGGCACCGGCGTTCTCTCCCGATGGCTCACTCATCGGATTTCTACGGGCGGAAGCGAAGTCCCCACCGCAGCTGTTCGTGATGGCGGCGACCGGGGGAGAGCCGGTGAAGGTCACCGATCAGAAGCTCGGCGTGGCCTCGTTCGAGTGGTCGCCCGACGGCACGCGTATCGCCTTCGTCGCGCGCGTTGCGGAGAAGGGACGCTACGGCACGGTGGACGAGCTCGGCGCCGGAGCTGAGCCGCCTCGCAGCTTCACGACCCTCAAGTACCGGGCGAACGGGGTCGGGTTCACCACCGACCGGCGCGCGCAGCTGTTCGTGGTGGAGGTTCCGGATGTCGCGGGCGAGCCCACCTATCCGGTGGCTCCTTCGGCGGAGGACCCGACGCCGAAGCAGCCCGAGGGAGTGCCGGAGGCCGTGCAGCTGACCCGAGGCGACGCGGACCACGGTTCACCCTCCTGGCTGCCCGACGGGCGGATCGCCTTCGTCGCGGCGCTGCATGAATCTCGCGACGATGACCTGTTCCGCGATGTCTACACGGTGCACCCCGCGAAACCCGAAGCCGAACCCGTGGCGCTGACGGAGCGCGCCTTCAGTGCACAGCTCACGCACGTCGCCGACGACGGCAGCCTGTACCTGCTGGCGGGTGACGTGGGGGAGGGGCTCGACTTCGTGGGCAAGCCCTTCGCCCTCTACCGCGTCACCGACGGGCGCGCGGAGCGCCTCACCGATGACAGTGTTGACCTCGCCGAGACCGACGCCGTCTGCTCGTCGGGCAGTGTCGTGTTCGCCCACAACCGCACCCGAGGCAGCGTCGAACTTGTCGACATCGCCGCCGAGGGATCGACCCGCACCGTGTTCGGGGGAGAGGTTGTCGTCACCGGACACGACGCGATCGGTGACACCGTGGTCGCCACCTTCGCGTCGCCGTCGAGCAGCGGTGAGGTCGCGGTGATCCGTGACGGCACCGCGACCGTGCTCACCGACTTCGCCGCTCCTCAGCGCGAGACCGGCATCGCCGCCGCAGCGGAGTTGACGGTAGCCGCTCGCGACGGCTACCCCGTGCACGGGTGGGTCGCGATCCCCGAGGGTGAGGGGCCGCATCCGGTCATTCTGAACATTCACGGCGGCCCATTCGCCGCCTACACGGTGGCCCTCTTCGACGAGACCCAGGTGCTCGTGGATGCCGGCTACGCGGTCGTCTACAGCAATCCGCGCGGCTCCGCAGGGTACGGCGGCGACCACGGGCGGGTCATCAAGAACCGGATGGGAACGGTCGACATGACCGACGTGCTGGACTTTCTCGACGGAGCCGTGGCGGCGCATCCGTCACTCGACGGCGACCGTGTGGGCATCATGGGCGGCTCCTACGGCGGCTACCTCACCGCGTGGACCATCGCCCACGACCATCGCTTCGCGGGGGCGATCGTGGAGCGCGGTTTCCTCGACCCTGAGGGGTTCGTCGGCACGAGCGACATCGGCATGTTCTTCGGTGACGAGTACGTCGGCACCGACCCCGAGCTCATGCGGTCCCAGAGCCCGCAGGCGGTCGTGTCGCAGGTGACGACGCCGACGCTCGTGCTGCACTCGGAAGAGGACTACCGCTGCCCGCTGCCACAGGCCGAGCGCTACTTCGCGGCGCTCAGACGACAGGGCACGGATGCCGAGCTGCTCGTCTTTCCGGGGGAGAATCACGAGCTGAGCCGCTCCGGTCGGCCGAGGCACCGCGTGCAGCGGTTCGAGGCGATTCTCGACTGGTGGCAGCGCTACCGATGAAACGGGAGCGCAGTGACGACCTGGCTCGGCTGCGTCGCGTTCGGGACCGCATCGACCGGGAGTTCGCGCGCCCGCTGAACGTGGAGGCGCTCGCGCGCGACGCCCACATGTCGGCGGGTCACTTGAGCCGCCAGTTTCGTGCCGCGTTCGGCGAGTCCCCCTACTCATATCTCATGACCCGCCGCATCGAGCGCGCGATGGCGCTCCTCACCATGGGTGAGCTGACGGTCACTGAGGTGTGCTTCGCGGTGGGCTGCTCGTCGCTGGGCACCTTCAGC
>DAOMOV010000060.1:7495-9992 GCA_035444505.1 Terrimesophilobacter sp. | reverse complement strand
TGTCGGCCTCATGCCGCACCCCGAGCACGCGGTCGAACCCGGCTTCGGCCCCGACACCGCCGACGCCATGCGCAGCGGAACCGACGGGCTGCGGCTGTTCCAGAGCGTGCTCCACCAAGCCCTCGCGGGAAGCCGCTAGGTTCGTGGCCCACGCGCCCCTCCCCATCGACCCCATCGCCGAGGCCCGGCGCCAGTGGCGAGCACACGGGTGGACGGATGCCGCCGACGGTATGGCCGCACTCACCTCCATCATGCGGGTGCAGCAGCTCATGCTCTCCCGCGTTGAAACCGTGCTGCGCCCCTTCGAGCTCACGTTCGCCCGCTACGAACTGCTCACCCTTCTTGGTTTCACCCGCGACGGAGCCCTGCCCATGGCATCCGCGAGCGCCCGCCTTCAGGTGCACCCCACGAGCGTCACCAACACCGTAGACCGACTCGAAGCCGCTCGGCTGGTGCGCCGCGAACCGCACCCCACCGACGGTCGTGCCACCCTCGTCGTGCTCGAACCCGCGGGACGGGAACTCGCCGTATCCGCCACCACCGCCCTCAACACACAGGTCTTCGGTGACCTCGGCATTGCGCAGGATGACCTGGAAACCCTCATGCGCATCCTCGCCCGCTACCGGCGCGACGCCGGCGACTTCGACGACCCCGAACCGCTGCCGGAGCCGCTCTAGGCAGACAAATCCGGTCGGCACTGTCCGTTCCTCCACAGGTGCAGGCTCACCGCCGGTTGTCCACAGCTGTCCGGTTTCACACTCGGTGTAGTGGCGTCCTCTGGCACACTTCTGCCACCGGCTGGCACAATGAAAGGGTGAGCCTCGTGAACGACCCGCAGATCTGGACACTCCTTGGAGTGTTCGCCGCGATCATGCTCGGCGGCATGACCCTCATGACCACACTCCTCATGCGCACCATGAACGCCACAATCGGCGGCGCCATCGACGGCGTGAACGGCCGCATCGATGGAGTCCACGCCCGCATCGACGGACTGGCAAGCGAAATGAGGGCCGGCTTCGCCGCCGTCGATGCCAAGTTTGAGGCCGTCAATCTGAGGATCGACGGAGTCGAGTCGACGATGAACGCGAAGTTCGAGACAGTGAACGTCAAGCTCGAACACCTTGATCGTGATGTCACCGCGATCAGCAAAAAGGTTTTCGGCATCCCGAGCGATTGAGCCCAGCGCTAGCTCGATACACGCCCGCGGCGTTCGACTAGCGGTGGGTGAAGTTGGGGTCGCGCTTCTCGGCGAACGCCGCCATGCCCTCTTTCTGGTCGTCGAGGGCGAACAGGCTGTAGATGCCGCGTCGCTCCGCCCGCACACCCTCCGCGAGGGTGGTCTCGAACGCGAGACTCACCGCCTCCTTCGCCGCGTAGGCGACCGGCAGTGACTTGCTCGCGATGGTAGTCGCGACATCCATCGCCACGTCCATGAGCTCCGCGATGGGCACCACGCGTGAGACAAGGCCCGATGCCAAGGCCTCCGCAGCATCCATCATGCGGCCGGTGAGGATCATGTCCATCGCTTTCGCCTTGCCGATGGCACGGGTGAGCCGCTGAGAGCCGCCCATCCCCGGGATCACCCCGATATTGATCTCGGGCTGGCCGAACTTCGCGGTCTCCGAGGCGATGATGATGTCGCACATCATCGCCACCTCGGCGCCACCGCCAAGGGCGTAGCCCGACACGGCAGCGATGACGGGGGTGCGGATGGCGGCGAAGTCGTCCCAGCCGCCGAAGAGCTCGCCGACCGAGACATCCCGAAAGCTCTTGTCCTTCATCTCCTTGATGTCGGCGCCCGCCGCGAAGGCTTTCTCCGATCCGGTGACGACGATCGCTCCGATGCCTTCGTCGCGATCGAACGCCTGCGATGCCGTCAGTACCTCGGCCAGCAACTGCCCGTTGAGGGCGTTGAGTGCTTGAGGTCGGTTGAGGGTGATCACCCCGACCCGCCCCTTGGTCTCAACGAGGATGGTCTCGAAGCTGTCAGTCATGCGGCTCCCCCTGCTTGTGATCGGTCACGGATGTCTTTGATGATGCCCGAGAAGTCGAGTCCAGCGCCCTCACCCGCCGCGAAGCGGTCATAGATCTGGTGCGCGAGCGCGCCCAGTTCCGCGTGCACCCCGGTGGATTCGATCGCCGCGAAGGCCAGCCCCATGTCCTTCGCCATGAGCGCACCCGCAAAGCCGGGCTGGTAGTCGCGGTTCGCCGGGCTCGTCGGAACCGGCCCCGGAACCGGGCAGTTCGTGGTGAGCGCCCAGCACTGACCCGACGCGTTCGAGGCGACGTCGAACAGTGCCTCGTTGCTGAGCCCCAGCTGCTCGCCGAGCACGAACGCCTCACTCACCCCAATCATCGAGATGGCCAGGATCATGTTGTTGCACACCTTCGCCGCCTGCCCGAGCCCCGAGCCGCCGCAGTGCACGACGCGCTTGCCCATGACCTCGAGGATCGGCTTCGCCTCGGCGAAGTCGGCGTCCTCGCCGCCGACCATGAA
>DAOMOV010000060.1:0-7462 GCA_035444505.1 Terrimesophilobacter sp. | reverse complement strand
CCACCCGACACGGGCGCATCCATATTGCGATGACCTGCCGCGAGCGCCAGCTCGTGGGCGGTGCGGGCATCATCCACCGCGATGGTCGACGAGTCGATGAACAGGGTGTTCGGTTTTGCCGCAGCGAGCAGACCGCTCTCGTAGGCGCCGATGACGTGCTTGCCGGCGGGGAACATGGTGATGACGACATCCACGTCACGCACCGCATCCTCGCCGCTCGCCGCGAGCGCGACCCCGGCTTTCGCCGCCGCCTCCACCGCCCCCGGCACGGGGTCGAACCCGGTCACCGTGTACCCAGCCTTGACGAGATTCACCGCCATGGGCAGGCCCATGTGGCCGAGCCCGAGAAACGCGATCGTGGTGCTCATGGTGTCCTTCTTCCTTGCCTTTTCACTGGTTGTCACGAGTCGAACAGTTCACCGTTCGGCGACTCTGTCTTGGTGAGCGGCTCGAAGTGGGCATCGACGACGGCCGGGTCCACGTCGGCGAGCGTGGCGGGGTTCCACTTCGGGTTGCGGTCCTTGTCGATGACCTGCGCGCGCACGCCCTCAAGAAAATCGGGCTGCTGAATGGAGCGCAGCGACACCCGGAACTCCTGCGCAAGCGCCTCCTCGAGCGAGCCGAGCCCGCGCGCGCGACGCAGGGCCTCGAGCGTGACAGACACCGCTGTCGGCGACTTCGACAGGATCGCGGATGCCGCAGCCGCCGCCTCCTCGACGCCGGTCCCCTCGAGGGCATCGACGATCGCGGTCGCGGAGTCGAACCCGTACGCGGTGTCGATCCAGGACTGGTCGGCGAGGAGACCAGCCGCGGGAGCCTCGTCGGCGACGGACGCGATCACAGCCCCGGCATCCGTGGTCTCGAGTGCCGTGAGCAGCTCGCCCAGTCGCTCCGACGAGACGAACGCGTCGGCGAGCCCCACCGCGATCGCGTCGCCCGCACCGAAGGTTGCGCCGGTGAGCGCGAGGTGCGTGCCGAGCTCGCCGGGCGCCCGCGAGAGCAGCCACGTGCCGCCAACGTCGGGTACGAAGCCGATACCGACCTCGGGCATGGCGAGCTTCGAGCGTTCGGTGACGACACGGTGGCTCGCGTGGGCGGAGACCCCGATGCCGCCGCCCATGGTGACGCCGTCCATCAGGGCGACGAACGGTTTCGGGTAGGAGGCGATGCGCGCGTTGAGGTGGTACTCCTCGCGCCAGAACAGGGCCGCGTCGGCGAGGTCGCCGCTGCGAGCGACCCCGTGCAGCAGGGTGATGTCGCCGCCCGCGCACAGGCCCCGCTCGCCGGCGCCGGTGATCGCGATCGTTTGCACGGCATCCGCGTGCTCCCACTCGTCGAGCTTCGCGGCGATGAGCCTGACCATGTCGATCGTGAGCGCGTTGATCGCGCGCGGACGGTTGAGCGTGATGAGGCCGAGTCGTCCCCGCTCGTCGAACAGTACGGGTGGCTCTGCGGGGGTGTCGTCAGTCATGGTGTCGGGGTTCGTTTCCGGTGTCGTGTTCGCTTCAGGTGCCGTGCTTGTTCAAGTGCCCAGGAGGTCGCGGCCGATGATCAGTCGCATGATCTCGTTGGTTCCCTCCAGTATCTGGTGCACGCGCAGATCGCGCACTACTTTCTCGATGCCGTACTCCGAGAGGTAGCCGTAGCCGCCGTGCAGCTGCAGCGCCTGATTCGCGGCGTTGAACGCGACATCCGTGGCGAACCGCTTCGCCATCGCGCACCACGTCGCCACATCGGGGTCGTTGTTATCGAGAGCGGATGCCGCGCGCGCCAGCATGAGCCGGGCGGCTTCCAGCTCGGTGCGCATGTCGGCCACCGCAAACTGCAGGGCCTGCTGCTCGGCGAGAGGTTTGCCGAACGCGTGACGCTCCTTCAGGTAGGCGACGGTCGCCTCGAGCGCCCACTGCGCGCCGCCGAGGGAGCACGCGCCCATATTGAGGCGACCGCCGTTGAGTCCCTTCATGGCGATCGTGAAGCCCGTGCCCTCGTCGCCGAGCCGGTTCGCGACGGGAACCCGCGCATCCTCGAACACCACCTGCCGGGTGGGCTGCGCGTTCCAGCCCATCTTCTTCTCGTTCGCACCGAAGCTGAGGCCCTCAGTGTCTGCGGGCACGACGATCGCTGTGATGCCCTTCGGACCCTTGTCGCCCGTGCGCGCCATGACGACGTACACGTTCGACTCGCCCGCGCCGGAGATGAACTGCTTGACTCCGTTCAGCACGTACTCGTCGCCGTCGCGCACCGCGCTCGTCGCAAGGGCAGCGGCGTCGGAGCCGGCACCGGGCTCGGTGAGGCAGTAGCTGCCCAGATGCTCCATAGATGCCAGCTTCGGCACCCACTGGGCGCGCTGATCGTCGCTGCCGAAACCGTCGATCATCCACGCGACCATGTTGTGGATGCTGATGTAGGCGGCGATCGCCGTGTCACCTTTGGCGAGTTCCTCGAAGATGAGGGCGGCGTCGGTGCGGGTGAGCCCCGCGCCGCCGTGTGCTTCGTCGACGTAGATGCCGCCGAGACCCAGTTCGCCGGCTTCGCGCAGCACGTCGACGGGGAAGTGCTTCGACTGGTCCCACTCGATCGCATTCGGCGCGAGCCGAGATTGCGCGAAGTCGCGCACCGCTTCGACGAGGGCGCGCTGGTCATCGCTGAGTGTCGTCATGGGCGTCCTTTCGTCGCACCCAATGTACTAGGTCAAGCAACAGAATGCTAGGACGTACAAGTATTCTTGGAACAGGGTTTCGATGCGGCGCTGGCGCCGGAAGCGTGCGCCACTCGACCGGCGAGCAGTCCGGTGATCGAGTAGCCGCCACAGGCGGCGTATCGAGATCGAACGGTGCAAGACTCGAAGCATGGACACCACCCACCTCGACCATGCCAAACCGTACGACCCCGAGAACTTCGCCGCGGGACCCATCCTCAAAGGGGGCCGTACGACCGGTGTCGTCATCCGCCTGCTTCCCGGCCAGCAGATGCCCGGCCACAACCACGGCGAGGGCGACCTCATGCTCTACGCCGTCGAGGGCACTGCGACGCTCGACGTCGGGGCCGGTCCCGTCGATTTTCCGACCGGGTCTCTCGCCCACCTTGACGGCCACGAGACGATCAGCCTCAGCAACAACGGCGAAACCGGGGTGACGCTGCTCGCCGTGCTCGCGCGGTAGCTGAAGCATCCGGAACCCGCGCCCGCGTCGAGATCAGAAGACGAAGATCGGCAGCCAGCCAGGGTTGCGAGCACCCACGATGACGAGAAACACGATCGCGTCGAAGAGCAGGTGCACGACGAGCACGTAGGTGAGCGATTTCGTGAGGTTGAACGTGAAGCCCTGCACGAGCGCGAACGGGATCGTCAGCAGCGGGCCCCACGACTGGTAGCCGAGCTCCCACAGGAACGAGACGAACACGACCGTCTGCAGCAGGTTCGCCTGCCACGGCGGAAAGTGCCGCCGCAGCAGCACGAAGACGGTGCAGATGAAGAACAGCTCGTCCCAGGTGCCGACAGCGTTGACGCCGACGAAGAGGCGCCCGATCTCGTGCCACTCGTGCACCGCAGGCCAGTTGAGGTACACGCCGGAGCTGACGAAGTAGAACGGCAGAATCAGGTAGCCCGCCGCGATGACGACGATGAGGTAGACCCACTGAGCGCGGGTCCAGCGCTGGCGAAAGTTCCACGGGAACCGGATGCGGTGGTCCCTGAACACCCACCTCGACAGGCCGTACGGCACCGCGACGGCGGCGGCGAGCACGAAGCCGAGGAGGAAGAAGTTGCCCCACGAGATGTCGGCCGCGACCGACACGGTGCTCACGATCGTCATTCCGATCGCGATGAGCAGCAGGTCGCGGAACAGCTCAGCGCGCTCACCCTCCGCCCGCGAGCGCCGGTCGATCCACCACGCGATGAGCAGTGCGGCGACCATCATGGGGTAGCCGACCACGTGCATCCGGAACGCGAACAGTGGCACAGCGGATGCGACGAGCAGCACCGCGGGAATCAGCCCCGGCGAGCGCGCATCACGCACCACAGGGTCGGAGTCGGTCACCGGCACCCGGCCATGCTACCGGCAGCATCGCACCAAGGAGTTACTGGGTAAACCTCTATACATGAGTAGGCAATAGGCGATAACATTCCTTACCCGCCCGAGACAGATTGGCTTGCCATGGCCGCTGACCGCCGCCGCAGATTCCTGACCAGCGTGCTTGCGAGCCTTGCGCTCGTCGCGCCCTTCGCGCTCGTGCCCGCCTTGCCTGCCTCGGCGGTGCCGGTGATGGCGATGAGCGCGGCCGACCTCGTCGACTACCTCGGCAGGGTCGATGACTACGAGATCACGGTCGGCGCGGCTATCACCGTCAACGACAACGTCATCACCGTTCGTGGCGACAAGGTTCTTGATCTCAATGGCTTCTTCGTGACCACTCGCAGCATCGTGCTCGACACCGAAGCAGAACTCACCATCTCCGCGACGACAGGCTCGGGAACGCTTACGGCTAGTTCCAATCTGGATGACTATGCGGGGATCAATACTAGCAACGGAATTCTTAACATCACCGGCGGCAACGTTGTCGCCGGTGGCGGCTCTGACGCCGCCGGCATCGGTGGCGGCGCCGTTGAGAGCAACGGTGAACTCAACATCACCGGCGGCACCGTCATCGCCCAGGGTGGTCGTCGGGGTGCGGGTATCGGCGGCGGTTGGGGGGGCGGTGGAGGCATCATCAATCTGTTGGGTGGTTTCATCAGCGGACTAGGGAGTGATGGTGCGATCCCGACCGAGGCTGGCGGTGCCGGCATCGGTGGGGGAAACACCGGATCGGGCGGAACGATCACCATTACCCAGGCCCTCGTCGAGGCACACGGGGCAGTAGGTGGTGCCGGCATCGGCGGCGGGTACGGGCGCGAGCTCGGCCAGTTGACGGTCAACTCGGGGACCGTGATAGCAACCGCGGGTGACGGTGCGTCCGGCATCGGTGGCGGGGGCAGCAATGCAGCAGGCATTGCGGATGCTGGCACGATCCAGATCAACGGTGGCGTCGTCACATCAACCGGCAATTGGTCATTCGGTGGAGTCAATGGGCGTGGCATCGCCAGTCTGAGCATCGCGGCGGGCGCACAGGTTAACGCCCACGGAAAGTTCGGAACATCCCTCACCGGTTCGATCGGCACCATCTCCATCGCCGGAACACTCACCGTCTACAACGATTTCAGCGTGCCCACCGGTTCACTGGTCACGATCGGCGAGGGTGGCACGCTGAACGGCGCAATACCTCTCGTCGGCGGCGGCACGATCAACAACCACGGTGTCATCACCAACTCGACCGTCGCATCCACCCTCACCATCACCGACCACAACTACCTCGTCACCTTCAACCCTGCCCCCGTCACCCCGACGATCAGTGTTCGGGTGTATGCGCCGACGTTCAGCTTGGGGCTCAAGAGCTTCCCGGGCGATCCGGTTCGCGCGGGCTTCACTTTCGATGGGTGGCTCGACGGAACAAGCCCCTTCACCTCGACCACCGAGCTGGCGGGCGACACCGCGGTGACCGCGGACTGGGTCTCCCACTATGCGCTCAGCCCGCTGGCGACGAGCACGGTTGCGGGTGCACCTGTGACCTACACGGTGCTGGACGTCACCACGACACCGGCCACCGATGTGACGGGCCAGTTCACCTTCAGCGATGACACCGTGACCCCCTACCCCGGTGCGAACGTGGGGCCCACTCTCGCCGGCATCCGCACCATCACGGCACGGCACAACACCCTCGCCGACGTCACCCTCAGCACGACGCTGACGGTCGCGCCCGCTGCGCTCGACCCGGCAAGGGTGACGCTCGCGATCACGCCCTCCAGCATCACGGCTGGCGGCTCAGCGACCGTGACCGGCAGCGGAACCGACGCGTACGGCAACGCCGTCAGCAACGTTCCCGACCTGTTCGGCTACGCAAGCAGTGTTGCTTCCGACGCCTTCACCGGCCCGACGGTCACGGCGACGATCACCGGCAGTCGAACCATCACGGCAACGCACGGCGCACTCAGCATCCCTCTGACTCTCGACGTCACCCCGGGCACTCCCGCTGACCTCGAGATCGACCTCGGCGCCACCACGGTCAACGTCGGGGGCACCATCACCGTCACCGCACACACCATTGACTCGCACGGCAACCAGGTCAGCGACGTGAGCGGCAGTGTGACGGTGACGAGCTCTCACGCGACCGACCAGATCAGCGGCAACACGGTTCACTTCCCGTCGGCCAGCGTCCACACCATCACGGCGACACTGGGAGCATTCTCGGCAAGCTCCGACATCACCGTGCTCGCCGCATCGCTCGGCGGCACCGGAGCGGACCCGTCGACCCCGCTGCTCGTCGCGCTCACCCTCACCCTT
This sequence comes from Terrimesophilobacter sp., assembly GCA_035444505.1. Taxonomy (GTDB): domain Bacteria; phylum Actinomycetota; class Actinomycetes; order Actinomycetales; family Microbacteriaceae; genus Terrimesophilobacter. The sequence continues at coordinate 1,088 of DAOMOV010000060.1, read as the reverse complement.
CTTGGCGGGGCCGTCACGCTGGGCGGGCTGCGACTCTCCGGGGTGCGACTGCGCGGGTAGGCTGAGAGGGTTCGGCTTCCCCTTTTCTTCAGGAGCTCAGCCCCGCCGTGACCGATACCGTCGCCAACGCCACCAGCACCCCCGACCACGAGCAGCCCTACGCCGCCCTCGGCCTCAAGGACGACGAGTACGCGCGCATCCGCGAGATACTCGGCCGCCGCCCCACGAGCGGCGAGCTCGCCATGTACTCGGTGATGTGGAGCGAGCACTGCAGCTACAAGAGCTCCAAGGTGCACCTGCGCCAGTTCGGTCAGAAAGTGAACGAGCGGATGCGCGAACGCCTCATGGTCGGCATCGGCGAGAATGCGGGTGTCGTCGACATCGGCGAGGGCTGGGCGGTGACCTTCAAGGTCGAGAGTCACAATCACCCCTCGTTCATCGAGCCGTTCCAGGGCGCAGCGACCGGGGTCGGCGGCATCGTTCGCGACATCATCTCAATGGGTGCCCGCCCGGTTGCCGTGATGGACCAGTTGCGCTTCGGCGACCCCGCCCACCCCGACACGGCGCGCGTCGTGCACGGCGTGGTGTCGGGCATCAGCCACTACGGCAACTGCCTCGGCCTGCCCAACATCGGTGGCGAGACCTACTTCGACTCCGTCTACCAGGACAACCCCCTCGTCAACGCGCTCGCCGTCGGGGTGCTGCGGCACGAAGACCTGCACCTCGCCAACGCACGCGGCGCGGGCAACAAGGTCGTGCTGTTCGGTGCGCGCACCGGCGGTGACGGTATCGGTGGCGCCTCGATATTGGCCTCCGACACGTTCTCCGAGGGCGGGCCGACCAAACGACCAGCGGTTCAAGTCGGCGACCCGTTTGCCGAGAAGGTGCTCATCGAGTGCTGCCTCGAGCTGTTCGCCGGCGAGCTTGTGGAGGGAATCCAGGACCTCGGCGCCGCTGGCATCTCCTGCGCGACGAGCGAGCTCGCCAGCGCCGGCAGCGGGGGCATGCACGTCGACCTCGACGCCGTCCCGCTGCGCGACTCCACGCTCACCCCGGCCGAGATCCTGATGAGCGAGTCGCAGGAGCGC
>DAOMOV010000059.1:3280-10004 GCA_035444505.1 Terrimesophilobacter sp. | reverse complement strand
GGGTAGTTGACCGGCAGGGTGAGAGTGACCGCCAACTGCCTGTTCTCGGGATGCTCGTGGTCATCGATCAGGCGCAGCATCACCGCCGCGGTGAACGTCAAGTCACGCGCCTCATCCACCTCGAACACCAGCTCGGTGCCCGTCGCGCGAGCAATTCGAGCAACCCGGCCAAGCCTCTGCGTCGCGTGCTCGATGAGGCGCTCGCGCTCCGCACTGCCCAGTCCCCCCGCGCCAAGTCGCGTCACGGCGGCAACACCGAAAGCAACCGCACCGCCCCCGGACTCGCCCACCGCCCGCTCCAGCGCGGCAAGCTGCAGGTCGGCCTGACGGTCGCCGATAACCCGCGCAAGCACCGGGGCAATGACGGGACGGATGCCTCCCGCCACCGCGCACTCTGCGAGCGCACGCTCCAGCGCGCTCTCCCACACGAGCGCGTGGCCGAGGTGCCGCAAGGCCACCCGGCGTCCGAACCACGCGGCGACCCTCGGCATCAGCGGCGCGACACCCGCGCCCAGCGCGAGAGCGATCCGGTCACGCCACGGCACGCGCAGGTTGCGCCCACCGCCCTCGATCGCCGCCGACAGCCGAGCGACGCTCTTCGCGACGGCCGCATCCGTGTCGTAGCGCAGGATCTCATCGGCGAGCGTGCGGAGAAACTCAGCGCCCGCCGCCGTGGAAGCCAGCTGAGCCATCCGCGCCTCAGCCACCGGTATCGCCTCCGGCGCAGAACCCGCCTCACGCCACGCGTGCGCAACCGGCGCCCAGTCGAGTCCGCCCGAACGAGTCATCGGCCCGCCCGCGTCCCGAACGGGTCGGCCGTCAACGGTGAGAGGCATCTTGCGAGACTACGTCGTGTTTCCCGTGAATCTGCTGGCGATAGTCTGTGCACGTGACCCAGCAACGCAGCATCGTCATCGTCGGTGGCGGACACAACGGACTCGTCGCCGCCGCCTACCTCGCGCGCGCAGGCCTCGCGGTGACCGTGCTCGAGAAGCAGCCTCACGTCGGAGGAGCTGCCGTCTCCGCGCACGCTTTCGAGGGCGTCGACGCGCGCCTCTCTCGATACTCCTACCTCGTCAGCCTCCTCCCGCAGCGCATCATCGACGACCTCGAACTCGACCTCACCCTCGCCCGTCGCCGCTACTCCTCCTTCACACCAGAACCGGGAGGCGAAACGGGGCTGCTCGTCGACACCGGCGACCTCACCGCCACCGCCGCATCCTTCGCCTCCATCGGCGCCGCTGGAGACGCCGCCGCCTGGACCCAGTTCTACAACGGCACCGAACGCCTCGCCCGCGCACTCTTCCCCACCCTCACCGAACCACTCCCCACCCGCAGCGAAGCACGCGCGGCGCTCGCCGACGACGAACTCTGGAACGCCCTCATCGAGCGGCCCCTCGGCGAAATCATCGAAGCCACCTTCAGCAACGACCTCGTGCGGGGGGTCGTGCTCACCGACGCCCTCATCGGCACGTTCGTACCCGCCCACGACGGCACCCTCAGCGCCAACCGCTGCTTCCTGTACCACGTCATCGGCGGCGGAACCGGCGACTGGGATGTACCCGTCGGAGGCATGGGCGCCGTCAGTGGGGAACTCGAACGCTCCGCCCGCCTCGCCGGGGCCACGATCCTCACCGACGCCACCGTCACCAGCATTGACCCCGCCACCGGGGACGTGCACTATCTGCGCGACGGCGCCGAAGACACCGTCCACTCCGACCGAGTACTCGCGAACGTCGCCCCCGCCGTGCTGCAGCGGCTGCTCGACGACACCGACTTTCCCGTTGCTGACGGTACCCACACGCTCCCCGGCGCTCAGGCCAAAGTCAACCTTGTACTCTCCCGACTACCGCGACTGCGTGACTCCTCCATCGACCCCGTCGCGGCCTTCGGTGGCACGTTCCACATCAACGAGACCTACAGCCAGCTCCAACACGCCTACGACACCGCCGTCGGAGGCTCAGTGCCCGAACCCGTGCCCGCCGAAATCTACTGCCACTCCCTCACCGACCCCAGCATCCTCTCGCCCGAACTGCAGGCGACCGGGGCGCAGACTCTCACCGTCTTCGCCCTGCACGTTCCGCACAGCCTTGTCGACGCCAACGACCACGATGCGTGGAGGCAACAGGTTCAGGAAGCCGTCATCCGCTCGCTCAACTCCGTGCTCGCCGAACCCATCGAGCCCCTTCTCCTGCTCGATGCCCACGGCAATCCCTGCATCGAGACCAAGACCACCCTCGACCTCGAGAACACCATCGACCTGCCCGCCGGAAACATCTTCCACGGCGGACTCGACTGGCCCTTCGTCGACGACGACACCGACCTCACCACGCCCGCCGCGCGATGGGGCGTCGCCACTGCACACGAACGGGTGCTGCTCTGCGGGTCAGGGGCGCGCCGAGGCGGCGGTGTCAGCGGCATCGGCGGGCACAACGCCGCCATGGCCGTGCTCGAAACCCTCTGAAAACAATCGGACAGGAACGGCCACGGCTACAGCCGATTGACGTCGTCACTCGGTAAAATCCGACACACCGGAACGTCCCGGAGGTGAGCGCATGGCCGGATTCGATCCCTTTGCCAACCAAGGCGGACCCGCCGCGTGGGATCCGCAGCACCGCGACAACTCCCGCGAACTCGCCGACAAGCTCCTTGCTGAGATCGACGACGCCGCGATCGAGAACGAGGTCAAGAAAGTCAACGGTGCGAACGAGCCGACCAGCGACGACGACCCCTATTTCAAACCCGAGTTCACCGACTGACCACCCGGCGTCGACCGACACGCGGTCAGCCGACACAGTGCAGAATGGTCACATGGCGATAGGCATTCTCACGGGCGGAGGCGACGCACCCGGCCTCAACGCAGTCATCCGCGGCATCGTGCTCACCGGTGTGCAGGTGCACGGCCTCGAGTTCGTCGGATTTCAGGATGGCTGGAAAGGCATCCTGAACGAGAACTACGCCCCCCTCACGAGGCTGGACATCAGGGGCATCAGCAAGCTTGGCGGCACCATCATCGGCACAAGCCGCACCAACCCCTTCGAGCACGGCGGAATCGAACGCGTCCGCGAAGTCTTTGACAAGGCCGAAGTCGACTCTCTCATCGTCATCGGGGGCGAAGGAACCCTCGCCGCGACGAAAGCCATGGGAGACCTCGGGCTTCCCGTCGTCGGGGTGCCCAAGACCGTCGACAACGACCTCGGCGGCACCGACTACACGTTCGGATTCGACACCGCAGTCTCCATCGCGACCGAATCCATGGACCGGCTCCGCACCACCGGCGACGCCCACGGCCGGTGCATGGTGGCCGAAGTCATGGGTCGCCACGTCGGGTGGATCGCGCTGCACTCCGGAATGGCCGCTGGTGCCCACGCCATTCTCATTCCAGAACAGAGAACCTCCCTCGACCAGCTGTGCGAGTGGGTCATGAGCGCCAAGACTCGTGGCCGCGCACCGCTCGTCGCCGTCGCCGAAGGCTTCGCTCTCGACACTATGGAGGGCGTGCACGCCGAGCGAGGAGTGGACGAGTTCGGCCGGCCCAGGCTCGGTGGAATCGGTGAACTGCTGGCCCCCATGATTCAGGAGCGCACCGGCATAGAGACCCGCGCGACCACTCTCGGCCACATCCAGCGCGGCGGCACCCCCACCGGCTATGACCGCGTTCTCGCGACACGCTTCGGCATGGCCGCCCTGCAGGCCGTCATCGACAAGGACTGGGGCTCCATGGTCTCGCTCCGCGGCACCGAGATCGTGCGCGTCTCACTCGAGGACGCCCTCGGCACCCTCAAGACCGTGCCGCAATCGCGCTACGACGAGGCCCGTCTGCTCTTCGGCTGACCTGACCGGTACCCCAGCCACCGCCTAGGGTGGGGGTATGTTCCGCGCCATCAGGGTTGATGAACCCGCGCTCAATCAGCCCAACGTCTTCATCGTGAACGATCTCACGGTCGATGCGCTCATGCCTGGTGACGTCACCGTCGACGTCGAATACTCGAGCATCAACTATAAGGATGCCCTCTCGATCGCCGGTCGACCCGGCATCATCCGTGATTACCCCCTCATCCCCGGCACTGACCTCGTCGGCACCGTCGCGCGCTCCGACCACCCGGACTGGAGCCGCGGCGACCGCGTTCTCGTCAACGGGTACGGCCTCGGCGAAACGCACCACGGCGGTCTCGCGGAGAAGGCCAAGGTGCGTTCCGAGTGGTTGACGAGAGTTCCGGATGCGTTCAGCACGAAGCAAGCGGCAGCGATCGGCACCGCGGGACTCACGGCCATGCTCGCGATTCTCGCCCTGGAGAACCTGAACGCCCTGCCGGAGCCTGGATCCACGGTCGACGTGCTCGTCACTGGCGCCACGGGCGGTGTGGGTTCGATCGCGATCGCCCTGCTGAACCACCGAGGGAATGAGGTGACGGCGGTCACGGGTCGTCGCCACGAGGCCGACTACCTGCTGAACCTTGGGGCGACGACGATCATCGACCGCAGCGAGCTTAACAAGCCCGGCAAGCCGATGCGCAGCGAACGCTGGGGCGCAGCGATCGATGTCGTGGGCGGCATCACCCTGGCGAACGTGCTGACCCAGATCAACCGTGGCGGCGCGGTCGCCACGTGCGGCCTCGCGGAGAGCCGTGAACTGCCGACGACGGTGCTGCCATTCATCCTGCGCAACATCGCGCTCACGGGAGTCAACTCGGCGCACGCGAGTACCGAGCAGCGCGTCGACGCGTGGGACCGACTCGCTCGCTATCTCGACCTTTCGAAACTGGAGCTGATGACGAGCACCATCACGCTCGCCGAGGTTGAGGATTTTGCGCCCAGCATGCTCGCGGGGCACGGTCGGGGCCGCACGGTCGTCGATGTGCGCGCGTAGCAGCTCGGGTGTCTAGCCCATCATCGTTCGATGTGTGCGACGAGTGCACGAATGAGCGCCTCGTCGGTGAGTTCTTCGGCGACGACGTCGACCGTGATTCCTTCCGCGCGAGTATCACTTGCCGTGCGAGGTCCGATCGCTGCGACGAGAGTGCCTGACGGCAGCGGTGCAAGCTGCACACGAATCTGGTGCGCGACGGACTCCGAGGTGATGAGTACCGCCCCGATCTCCCCCGACGAAACTTGCGCGCGAATCGGAGCGGGCACTTCGATCCCCACGGTGCGATACGCGACGACCGTTCTGGCCTCCACGTCGAGATCGCCGACCGCACCGCGCAGCAGCTCCGCTGACGCTTCGGGACTGAGCACAAGCACTTTCGATCCGGAATCGACACTCCACTGCTCGATGAGCGCCGCCACGGACTGCTCGACGTCGGGAACGAAGTCGACGGGATAGCCCGATAGTCGAAGGGCTGACACCGTGTTCTCTCCGACGGCAGCGAGGCGCGTGTGAGCGGGAAAGTCGACGTCTTGACTGACAAGAACGTCGACGGTCGCGGCTGTGGTGACGAGCAGCCAGTCGTACTCACCCCCTCGCAACCGGGTCAGTGCGCTGGCGAGTTCGTCGACCTCATCCGGACCGGCGAAGTTGACGAGGGGCACGACGACGGGCTCGGCTCCGTGCGCGCGAAGAGTCGCGGCAATACTGTTGCCCCATTCCCCGCCCCGGGGAACGAGAACACGCCAGCCAGCGAGCGGGCGTTGGGAGCGGAGCGGCACGGCACATCCTCGGGTTGGTTTCAACTAACCATCTTGCCCCCGTTGCCGCTGGCCTCCAACTTGGGGCTGACGACCTTCGCTCAGTCGTCGCCGAATATGGCCCACGCGATGAGGCCAACGACGACGAGTGCCGCGGCGGTGCCGCCGATGATCCACGGTACGGGGTTCTCTTCGTACGAGCGGGCGACCTTGTCTGCGAGAATCTTCGACTGCTTGGGCACATTGAACTTGTCTTCGATGGCGTCGAGAGTTTCGGCGAGTTCTTCGCGGGCCGCTGCGGCCCGATCTGCTGCGGTCATGTGTTTCGCTTTCTAGGGTTGGTCGGATGTCGTGCGCGTGCCCTTGATCGTGTCGATGTCACGACGGATGCTGTCGATCGAGTCCTGCGGAACTGGGTTGCTTCCTTTCGACACCTGGTTGATGCCGATGAACACGACGATGGCGCCGATGATGAGCAGCGCGCCGCCGATGATGAGCGCGGCGGCCCAGCCGGGCAGCACGAGGGCGAGTGCCAGCACCGCTGCCGCGACGAACACACCGAGGGCGAAGAACAGGATTGATGCGGCGAGCGCGAACAACGCCGCCCCGATGCCGAGCTGTTTCAGTTTGACGAGAAGCTCGTTCTTGATCTGTTCGATCTCCGCCTTGACGAGGTCGATGACGGTGCCCGGCAGACTGCCGATGAGGGAGAACAGCGACCGGCGCGAGGCGCGCGATCCCTCGTTCTCAGGCAAGGTCGTGGGCATCTGCTACTTCGACCCCGACGCGGATGAGCGGGTACTCGACTTCGACGTCGAGGCGGCAGTGGCTTTCGAGGTTGGCTTCGCTGACGATTTCGCCGCGGCCTTCGGTTTGCTGTCACCGCGCGAAACGAACTTCTTCGCGGTGTCACTGACGAACTCGACTACCTCGGGTGCCTTGTCGGAAACGAATTCCTGTGCGTTGTGCACCTGTGTTTGAACTCCTGGACTGTTCCAGAACGACAGCCAGCCGCGCTTGATCTGCTCGTAGCGGCCGCGGCCTGCGCGTGCACCGAGCACGTAGCCGACGCCGAGTCCGACGAGCAGCAGAATCT
>DAOMOV010000059.1:0-3180 GCA_035444505.1 Terrimesophilobacter sp. | reverse complement strand
CCTGCGCGTGCACCGAGCACGTAGCCGACGCCGAGTCCGACGAGCAGCAGAATCTTGTTGCGCATCTATGCCTCCCGGGCAATATCTTGTGCTTCCCTCCAGCGTACCGGCGCAAGAGCGTGCGATTGTAGGACGATTCTCAGAGTTCACCTAAGAAGCGCGGCCCGCGGTCAGTGCGGGGCTCGGTGTGAGCGATCAGTGCACGTACTCCAGCAGGTCGTGTCCGATGATGCGCATCGCGTGGAGCACGGCGAGTCGAGCCTGCAGGGAATCATCGCTGAACTGCACCGTCACCGCGTACGCCACTGCGGTGCGGGGGCCGAACAGCACGCCCGCTTCGCTGCGGACCCCGGCATCCGTCCCCGTCTTATTGATGACTTGGATGTCGTGGTCAACCTGCCGGTGCGCAAGCGGGTCAAGGCCGAACGCGCTGGCGACGAGGGAAAGGTCGGTGCCGAGCGACAGCCAGTCGAGCACCCTCTGGCTGACCGCAGCGTCGACGACCTGGCCGCGGGCGAGTGCGCCGAACAGCCACGCGAGTTCCGCCGTCGAACCGACCGACAGCTGGGGCGCGTCATCGGGGCCCCGCTCGTCCCGAACCATGTCGAGCAGAGCCGTTCGCCCTAGACCGATCGACTCGGCTCGTTGACGCACCGAATCGAGGCCCAGGTGCTGCAACAGCACGTTCGTCGCGAGGTTGTCGCTGGAGGCACCCACGAGAGCGGCAACGTCAACGATGGGCAGCGACGGCGCTTGCAGGAACTGCCACACCCCGGAATCGGCGATCGGCGGCACTGACTCCTTGTCGAGGATTTCCAGCTCGGTCGAGGCCCCCTCGACGATGCGTGCCGCGACCTCGATGAGAAGCAGAACCTTGCCCACGCTCGCAGTGGGCAGCACAATGCGGTCGTCGATGGCGACGAGACTCAATCCCGTGCGCAGCTCGCTCACACTGGTCGACACCTTTGCGCCGCGGATCGCGAGCTCCCCCAGGGCGACAAAAGTGGCCGTGAACTTGTCGGTTGGCGAGACACCCCTGTGCCGCGGCGCACGGTCCACGCGCGCGCGGTCACGTCTCAACTCGGTGGGGCCACCAACTACCAAATGGTCACTCGCTCGCTCGGATCAAGCCACAGTGCATCAGAATCGGTCACCTCAAAGGTCTCATAGAACTCATCCACATTGCGAACGATCTGATTGCAGCGGAACTCGTTCGGCGAATGGGGGTCGATCGCGAGCAGGCGGATCACTTCCTCGTCGCGCCCCTTGGACTGCCAGATCTGCGCCCACGACAGGAAGAAACGCTGCGCACCGGTGAGTCCGTCGATCACGGCCGGCTCCTCGCCTCCGAGCGAGATGAGGTAGGCCTTCCAGGCGATGCCCAGCCCACCGAGGTCGCCAATGTTCTCACCGATCGTCAGCGCACCGTTCACGTTGTGCTCCGGGGTTTGCGCGGGTGCGAGCGCGTCGTACTGTTCGATGAGCTTCTTGGTGAGCTTCTCGAAGGCGTCACGGTCCTCGGCCGTCCACCAGTCGGTGAGCCTTCCGTCTCCGTCGTACTTGGAGCCCTGGTCGTCGAAGCCGTGCCCGATCTCGTGCCCAATGACGGCACCAATGCCGCCGTAGTTGGCCGCGGCATCCCGTGTCTCATCGAAGAAGGGGTACTGCAGGATCGCCGCCGGGAACACGATCTCGTTGAAGCCGGGGTTGTAGTAGGCGTTCACCGTCTGTGGGGTCATGAACCACTCGTCGCGGTCGAGCGGCTTGCCGATCTTGCCGAGTTCGCGAGCGAACTCGAACTGGTTGCCGGCACGCACATTGCCGAGCAGGTCATCGGGGTCGATCTCGAGGCTCGAGTAGTCGCGCCACTTCACGGGATAGCCAACCTTGGGCGTGAACTTGTCGAGCTTGTCGAGGGCGCGCTGCTGCGTCGCCTTCGTCATCCAGTCGAGGCCGGTGATCGATTGCCGGTACGCCTCGACGAGGTTGGCGACGAGGTCATCCATGGCGTTCTTCGCCGCGGGCGGGAAATGCCGGTCGACGTAGACCTGGCCGATCGCCTCACCCATGACGCCCTCGACGAGGGAGACTCCGCGCTTCCAACGCTCACGAATCTGCGGTGTGCCGGTAAGGGTGCGGCCGTAGAAGTCGAAGTTGGTGTCAACGAAGTCGCTCGACAGGTAGGGGGCGTGCGAGCGGATGAGCTGCCACCGCAGCCAGTCCGTCCAGTCCTCGAGGCGGTCAGCACCCTTGTCATCGGCAGCTTCTTCACCGGCACCGAGAAGCTCGGTGAGCCCCTCGACAAAGCTCGGTTGGCGCAGCACGAGCTCATCGAACGATCCGGTTGGCGCGCCGAGGGCCGTGAGCCACCCGTCGAAGCGAGCCGCGAGGTCGCTCCAGGGCCGCAGGTTGTAGGTCTTCTCGCTGTCGCGGCTGGCGACGTTGTCCCAGTGCTTCGTGGCGATGTCGGTCTCGAGTGCGTAGACGCGGCGTGCACGCCCCGCGGGGTCGTCGAGTCCGGCGAGCGTGAACATCTCCTCAAGGAAGGCGAGGTAGGCGTTGCGAATGTCGGCGAACTTCTCCTCCCTGAAGTACGACTCATCGGGTAGCCCGATCCCGCCCTGCTCCACGAAGACGAGGTAGCGTTCGGGGTTGCCGGGGTCGTTGTCGACGAACAGCTGGAAGAGACCGCTCGTGCCGGTGCGCTCGAAGCGACCCAGCAGTTCGAGCAGTTCCTCAATGGTGGTCACGTCGTCTACCTGGGCGAGCAGCGGTGCAAGGGGCTCACCGCCGAGCTGTTCGACGCGCTCTTCGTTCATGAAGCTCGCATACAGGTCGCCGACTTTGCGCTCGGGTGTGCCGGGTGTTGCCGACTGTGCTTCGACGATGATGTCGCGCACGGCCGCTTCTGCGGCTTCGTGCAGGGTCACGAACGATCCGTAGCGGGCACGGTCGGCGGGAATGTCGGTGCGGTCGATCCATTTGCCGTTGACGTGGCGGTACAGGTCATCCTGGGGCCGGATGCTGGGGTCGAGTTCGTCGGTCGCGATACCGGAGCTGAGGTCTGTCGAAGTCATGCGACAAGCCTAAGCGCGAGCCGGTGTGTCAGAAATGACGGAGACTGCGGGAGTTCGGGACAAGACTGGCTGCAGGCCGTGCGTTGTGCGCACGATCTCCGTC
>DAOMOV010000058.1:0-10059 GCA_035444505.1 Terrimesophilobacter sp. | reverse complement strand
CAGCGAGATGTCGATCATCTCGTCGCGCGGCACGACCTTGATGCGCTCCCGGCCCTGAGCCTCACCGAGCGCCTTCTCGTGCTCGTCCAGATTGTGCCAGCCGTCGACATCCGTGTACCGGATGCCGCGCTCCGCCAGCAGCGCAGTCACCGCTGCGGGGCTCGGGTCGGCGGGGCTCCACCAGCCCGACTGCCCGTTGAGCAGGTTCTGCACCGTCTCCATCGCGTCAGACTTCGTCGCCCCGATGAGGCCCTGTGGACCGCGCTTGATCCACCCCGTCGCGTAGATGCCCGGCACCTCCTCGCCCCCCTCATCGAGAGCACGCCCCGCAGCATTCGGAATCACGCCGCGCTGCGCATCGAACGGGATATCCGTGAGCGGCGACCCGAAGTAGCCGATCGCGCGGTACACCGCCTGCACCGGCAGATCACGCACCTCGCCCGTGCCGACAGCGCCACCCGCCCCATCGGGACGAGTGCGTTCGAAACGCAACGCCTCCACCGCACCATCGCCCACGATCTCCAGCGGCTTCGAATAGAAATGCAAATGCAGTCGACGTGACGCCGAACCCGTCTCACGCTCACGCCAACCGTTCAAGATCTTGTTGATCACGAACAGCTGCTTATTCGTCGCCGCCAACTCGTCCGACGCCGGGTCGATGCCGAAGTCGGCCTCATCGAGAATGATGTCCACATCACGCAGCTCACCCAATTCGCGCAGCTCCAGCGGCGTGAACTTCACCTGCAGCGGTCCCCTGCGGCCCACCACATGCACGTCCGTGATGGGGCTCGCCTTCAAGCCCTCAAGCACATTGTCGGGAACCTCCGTCGGCAGCAGATCCTCGGGGTGCTTCACCAGCATCCGCGCCACGTCGAGCGCCACATTGCCGTTGCCGATCACCGCCACCTCGCGGTGGTTCAGCGGCCAGTCACGCGGAACATCCGGATGCCCGTCATACCAGCTCACAAAACTCGCCGCCCCGAAACTGCCCTTCAGATCGAGCCCCGGGATGCTCAAGTGGGCATCCTGCGCCGCCCCCGTAGCGAACACCACAGCGTGGTAGTGGCGCTTCAGGTCGGCGAGCGTGATGTCCGCGCCGAACCGCACATTTCCGAACAGGCGAATATCACCACGGTCGAGCACCGCCCGCAGCGCCGTGATAATGCCCTTGATCCGGGGATGGTCGGGAGCAACGCCGTAGCGCACCAGACCGTACGGAGCCGGCAATTGCTCGAACAGATCCACCGACACATCGAACTTGCGCTCCGCCTTCAACAGCAGGTCCGAGGTGTAGATACCCGCCGGACCAGCGCCGACAACCGCAACACGAAGCGTAGTCACAGGAACAACTCCTTCTCGCAAGGGCACCTCACGCGGTGCGCGACACAAGACTCTCAGCGAACACCGTGAGCGCGCGCTTCACCGGACCCTCCGGCAGCGGCCCCAGCGCCGCAATACCCTCCGCCGCCCAGCGCTGCGCATCCGCCACCACACGGCGCGTGACCTCGTGCCCCCGCAACTCCTCGATCGCCTCATCGAAGTCAGGCGACGGAGTACCCGGGTCGGTATCGGCACCGCGCAGCAGCCGCTCAAGGAGAGCCGCCGCATCCGCGTCAACCTCGGCCTCACGCTTCAGGTACAGCATCGGCAGCGTCGCCACCCCAGCACGAATATCGGTACCCGGGGTCTTACCCGTGTCGCCAGCGCTCAGATCGATCACATCATCGACCAACTGGAACGCGACCCCGATCTTCTCCCCGAACTCCTTCACCGGCTGCTCAAGCTCACCCGGAGCGTGCGACAACAGCACACCCAAGTGCGCCGCCGCCGCAATGAGCGAACCCGTCTTGTCGGCGATGACCTGCAGGTAGTGCTCCACCGGATCATCATCCGGCTGCGGCCCAATAGTCTCGTGCAGCTGGCCAAGACACAGCCGCTCGAACATGTCCGACTGCAGACGCGTCACCTTCTCGCCCAGCCCGGCGATGAGCTTCGCCGCGCGCGCAAAGAGAAGATCACCCGTGAGAATCGCCACCGAGTTGCCCCACACCACGTGCGCCGACGGCACACCGCGGCGCACCTCCGCCTCATCCATCACATCGTCGTGGTACAGCGACGCCAAGTGCGTCAACTCGATCGCCTGCGCCGCCGCCAACACCCCGTCGGTGTTGCCGTCGCCCAGCTGAGCCGTCAACAGGGTCAGCGCGGGGCGAACCCGCTTGCCACCCGCCTCGAACAGATACCGCGCCGTGGCATCCGCCATCGCATCGGCAAATCGCAACTGCTCCGCCAGCCGCTCCTCCACCGAGACCAGGCCCTCCTCCACCGCGGCCGCAAACCGGCGCTCAGCGGGTCCAGAGAACAGGGAGTCGCGCAGCCCCAAATGGCTCGCGAGCCCGGCGCGCTGCGACTTCACCCTGGCCCGCGCGACCCCCGCCGCACCCGCAGAGTTGGAGTGTGCGCTCATCAGGTCTCAGCCGAATCAGGCTTCTTCGGCGCCGTCTCCCGAGGCGTCGGCGCAGCATCCGATTTCTTCGGCGCCCGCTTGCGCGCGAGCTTGAACCCGCGATGCAACGCCACAATGCCCTGCGACAGATTGCGGTGCGCAACCCGCGCGAACCCCGCGCCACGAAGCCACTGACTCAACGTAGCCTGGTCGGGCCACTCATCGATCGACTCCGCCAGGTACGCCTCCGGGTTCGAACTCGACAGCTCCGCGACCGCCGGCATCACCCACTTCAAATACACCCCGTACCCCGCCCGGAACAGCGCCCGGGGCGGCGTCGAGAACTCGCACACCACGATGCGACCACCCGGCTTCAGCACCCGGTGCATCTCCTTCAGCGCCTTCTGCGGGTTCGCCACATTGCGCAGACCGAACGAGATCGTCACCGCATCGAACTCACCCGCCGCGAAGGGAAGCTTCGTCGCATCCCCCTCGACAAACTCGATACCGGGGTGCTTCTTGCGGCCCACCTCGATCATCCCCGGCGAGAAATCCACCGCAACAACCGCAGCGCCCGACTTCGCGATCGCCGCAGCGCTCTTGCCCGTGCCCGCCGCGACATCGAGAATGCGCTCGCCCGGCTGCGGTGCCAGTGCCCGCACCATCTGCCACCGCCACAGCCGCTCCGAACCGGCCGACAGCACCGTGTTCGTGCGGTCATACCCGGGAGCCACCGCGTCAAACATGGCGGCAACCTCACCCGGTTGCTTGTCGCTGCGTGCCCTGGCCATGCGTCAAGTCTATTCGGCCCACCCCGACCGTGCCGCCCGCTAATCCCAGCCAGCGTAGGCTGGTGCGGTGACACCCCCGGTGACCCCCGACCCGAGCGCCCTGCCGCAACTGACCGTCACCACCCGACCCCTCGAACAGGACTCACCCCTCCTCAATCACCTCGACCGCGAACGCCCCACCGTGTGGCTGCGGCGAGGCAACGGACTCGTCGGCATCGGTGAGACCCTGCGCCTCGACTTCAGCGGACCCGCACGGTTCACGCGGGCATCCGTCACCTGGGCCGACCTGGCCGCCCGCGCAGCGATCGACGACACCGTACAGCTCGCCGGAACCGGACTCATCGCCTTCGGCACCTTCGCGTTCGACGACGAATCAGCGGCAACCAGCACCCTCCTCGTGCCCTCCATGATCCTGGGGCGACGCGACGGGATCGCGTGGGTCACCACCATCACACACGGGGCGGATGCCTCTCCCACCCTGCCCGCACCGCACCCCGTGACCGGGTCGGCGGCCGCAACCTTCGGCGCGGGTACCCTCGACTCGCACGGATATCTGGACGCCGTCGGCAGCGCCATCGCCCGCATCCGGGAGGGTGCGGTGAACAAGATCGTCGTCGCCCGCGACCTCAGAGCGACCCTGCGCGACGCCCAGGACCTGCCTCGCGCCATCACGAGTCTCGCCCACGGCTACCCCGACTGCTGGACCTTCGCCGTCGACGGATTCTTCGGCTCCAGCCCCGAAACCCTCGTCACCGTGCTGGGCGGAGCCGTCACTGCCCGGGTGCTGGCCGGCAGCGCGGCCCGCGGAGCCGACGCTGCGAGCGATGTGGAGGCATCCGTCGCCCTCTCCACGTCCACCAAAGACCAAGACGAGCACGAGTTCGCCGTGCACAGCGTCGTCGCCGCCCTGCGGAGACATGGCACCGTCACCGCGAGCGAGGTGCCCTTCACGCTCAAGCTGCCCAACCTGTGGCACCTCGCGAGCGACGTCGCCGGCACACTCACCGACGGGTCAACCTCACTCGACCTCATCGCCGCCCTGCACCCCACCGCGGCCGTGGCCGGCACCCCGACACCTGACGCCATCGCCGCAATTCGCGAACTCGAACCCTTCGACCGAGAGCGTTACGCCGGGCCTGTCGGCTGGGTCGGTGCCGACGGTGACGGCGAGTGGGCGATCGCGCTGCGCTGCGCCCAAGTGCACCCCGACGGCACCATCACGGCGTGGGCGGGGGCGGGCATCGTCGGCGACTCCGTGCCAGCGCACGAACTCGCCGAGACCACCATGAAGTTCCGGCCCATCGTGGAGGCCTTCGGCGGTTAGCGCGGCCTGCCCGCTCCCCGTCAGCCGACCTCCTGCCGCGAGTTGCGGCAAATCCCCACTGCGCAGCGTGCGCTACTGGGGATTTGCCGCAACTCGTGTACCTCTTCATCGCTACTATAACCCTCGTGTTATATGATAATGGAGTGCATGCGTTCGACATCCTCAGCGACCCCGTGCGACGGCGCCTCGTCGAGCTGCTCGCGAGCGGCGACCACTCTGCGGGAACGGTATCGGGTGTCGTCGAGCGCGAGTACGGAATCAGCCAGCCCGCCGTCGCTCGCCACCTGCGCGTGCTGCGGGAAGCCGGCTTCGTGACGGTGAGGCCCGACGGCGTCCGCCGCATCTACCGGCTCGAACCGCTCGTCATCGACCAGCTGCAAGACCAGGTCAACCGCTACCGCTCCCTGTGGAACCAGCGACTCGACGCGCTCGAAACCGAAATCGCCCGCGGCAAACGGGCACGAAAGGACACCCCATGACCCTCATCTTCGGCAGTGTGACGCGCTCCGGCGATGGCAGCCGCTTCACGCTCGACTTCGAGCGCATCCTCGCCACCGACATCGACGACGCGTGGCAGGCCGTCACTAGCCCCGAGCGTCTCGTCCGCTGGATGGCCCCCTACACCGGTGAACTCGCGCTTGGCGGTGAGTGGCAGGCCCTCGATGACGACGGCTCCGTCTGGTGCCGCGGCACCGTCAGCGAGTGCGAGCCCCCACACCGCTTCGTCACCAGCTGGCACGCGATCGACGAGGAACCCACCGTGCTCACCGTGTCCCTCGACACCGCTGACGGAGGCACCCGGCTGAGCCTCCACCACGAAGGGGTGCAGTCCCGCTACTACGCGCCAGGATGGCAGTCCTACCTCGAACAGCTTGACGACCTGCTGGGGGCCGCCGAAGCATCCGTCATCGACCCTGACCGGGTCGTGGGCGTGACGTGGGATGAACGCTACAACGAGTTGCGCGTCGCCTGGGACACTCACTTCGACGCGCTCGGTGACTAGCCTGTTCGCAACTCAGGAAAAACTCGCTCGGAACAGTGTCATCGACACCGTTCCGGCAGCAAAACGAAAAACTGCCTGAGTTACGAACGGTCACGACGCCGCGAGGCGCTTCTTCTCCGCTTCGACGTCGAAGTCGGCGTCCGGCCACTGGGGATCCATGCGCTCCAGCGCGTCGAGGAGGAGCCGCTGCACGGCGATGCGCGCGTACCACTTGCTGTCCGCGGGCACCACGAACCAGGGCGCGTGATCGGTCGTCGTGCGCTCGATGGCGAGCTGGTAGGCCTCCTGGTAGGCGGGCCACAGCATCCGCTCGTCGACGTCGCTGGGTTTGTACTTCCAGTGCTTGTCGTCGCGATCGAGTCGTTCGGCGAGGCGCTCCTTCTGCTCGTCCGGGCTGATGTGGAGCATGACCTTGACGATCTGGGTGCCACCCGCGACGACCTCGCGCTCGAAATCGTTGATTGTCCCGTAGCGCTGCTCGATCTCGTCGAGGGGGGTGAGCTCTCGCACGCGGTGCACGAGAACGTCCTCGTAGTGAGAGCGGTCGAACACGCCGACGATGCCGGGCGCGGGAAGACGCTTGCGGATGCGCCACAGAAAGTCGTGCTCGAGTTCCTCGGGCGTCGGAACCCCGAAGGAGGCCACGGCCACTCCCTTCGGGTCGAACGCCCCGGCGACGTGGCGAACGATGCCGCCCTTGCCCGCGGTGTCCATGGCCTGAAGCACGAGCAGCAGGGCCCTGTTGCCTCCGTAACGGCTCTCGGCGAACAGTTTCTCCTGCCACTCGGCGAGTTCCTCAGCGCACTGGGCGAGCAGCTCCTCGCCGTCATCTTTGTCGCCCTCGAACCCGGGGGTCGAGCCGGGGTCGATGTCGCTCAGTTGAAAAGTGGCGGTCGCGCGCAGCAACTCGGACGGGTCATCTTGCCACTCGTTCTTCGCCATCCTGCGATCGTAGCGAGCCGAGCCCACCAGCGGGAGCCCCTACTGGGGGTGGCGGCGGGTTGGCCGGGGGTCAGCGTTCGAGCGGAACCTCGATGATGCGTCGCGAGGACGATGCCGTGAGCGCCTCGTCGAGCTCGCCCCGGTTGGTGGCACGCACGTAGTCCCACCCGAAGGCTTCGGCGAGCGCGTCGAATCGGGCGGTGTGGGGAGTGTAGAGCACACGGTCGAAGAGGTCGCGGTCGGCTGTAGCGGCGACCTCAAGCTTGTCGAAGATCGTGCCGCCTCCGTCGTTGCCGATGATCAGTTGGATGTGCACGGCAGTCTCGCCCGGTGCCGTGAGCAGCGAGCCCGCGTCGTGCAGGGCCGCGAGGTCTCCGAGCACGACCCTCGTGACGCCCGCCGCGGAGCTGCCCTCGACGCGTTGGCTCGCCCGGGCAATGCCGACGGATGTTGCGATCGTGCCATCGATGCCGGCAAGACCACGGTTGGCGTGCACGCTGATCCGCTTGCCCGGCACGGTGCGGTCGGCGTCGCGGATGAGCCGGCTCGCCGCGAACACGAGCCGGTCGTGCGGCCAGGTGGCGTTCCACACTGCACCGACGAGCGCCTCTCGCGTCACCGGCTGCCGGAACACGGCCAGTTGAGTGCGGGCGAATTCGGCGACCGCGGACTTGTCGTCGGTGCGTGCGGCGTCAGCGTCGAATGGTTCGTTGGCGGCGGCGGCACCACGGATCGCGCGGCTCGCCTCCACCCAGGACCGAAGCCACTCGTCGGCGGCCGGGCTGGGAGGACCTGCATCGGTCACCGTGACGGCGTCGACGAATTGGGCGACCCGCCTGCCGGGGTTGTACTCTTCCCCCCCGGAGCGCACGACGATCACCTCAACGCCCTCGCGCTCGAGCAGGGAGGGAACCTCGCGGCTCAGTGTGGGGTGTCCGAAGACGATCGCGCGCTCGATGCGGCCGCCGAGGTCGCGATCGGCGAGAAGTTGCCGGTAGGCGACGATGAGGTTGCGGCCGAACCGGGCCCCGCTCGAGACCTCGGCGATGAGGGGTGCGTTCAGTGCGTGGGCGACCGCCTCGGCCTCGGGGCCAGCGCTGTGCCCCGCAATGACGACGGTACGCGGTTCGGCGCTGATCGGTGTCGTGCTGAGGGTCGGGGAGCGGAAAGGCTCAGGGGTGGACGAGGGGACGGTGCCGATCGGTCCGGAGAGCGGGTCGCGAAACGCGATGTTGAGCTGCACAGGCCCCGCGGGCGAGGAGAGGCCGGCTGCTGCGGCGAACGCCTCGCGGGCGAGGGAACGGGCGGCCGAGGCATCCGGAGCCGTCGACGCCGCCGACGAACTAGGCGCGTGCACGTCACGCACCCACCGTGTTGCCGACCCGAATATCCCCACCTGATCGGTGGCCTGGTTGGCGCCGATGCCCCGCAACTCCTCCGGGCGGTCGGCCGTGAGGAGCACGAGCGGCACCGCCGAGTGGAACGCCTCAAGCACCGCGGGATGCAGGTTCGCGACCGCCGACCCTGACGTCGTCACGACGAGCACGGGTGTGCGCGTCTCAATGGCGAGGCCGAGAGCAACGAACGCCGCAGACCGCTCATCGATGTGCACGTGCAGGTTGAGCGCGCCCACACGCTCCAGCGCGGCGGCGGCGAGAGCGAGCGCTTGTGAGCGAGACCCGGGACTGACGACGATGTCACGAACCCCCGCACTGACGAACCCGGTGAGCAGTTCGAGAGCGAACTCGGTGGCCGAGTTCGGGGTCTGGGTCATGTGTCTTTCGAGTCGTCGTCGAACTCGGCAAGTTCCTGCTCGAGCTGACGGATGCGCTCCTGACGCTCCACGTCGTGCTCGAGGCGCCGCAAGAACCCGGGGTCGTCGTCGGGTGCGGGCCTCCGCGACGCCGTGTGCCCGGCCGCGCGGTCTTTGCCGACGACGAGCCACAGGATGCCGCCGATGACGGGCAACAGCACGATGACGAGGATCCACAGCGGCTTGGAGATGCCGCGGGCGCGCTCAGGGGCCGTCATCACACAATCCACCACGGTGTACACCGTGAAGAATGCGGCCGCGACCGCGGCGATGAGAAGAACGCGAGCCATGCGTTGATTCTACCCGCGTGCCGTGGGAAGGTGCTGGGGGTCGGCGGCGGCACTGATCGCGCCCGACTCAGGCGGGCGATCTAGAATGGGTTGCGTGTCGGGTCGGATCGTGCTGTTCAGCGTGCTGCGGTTGGCGGCAATCGTCGTGCCGCTCGGCGTGCTGCTGTGGTTAGGCTTCGACTGGTGGTGGGCCGCGATTCTCGCGACCATCATCGGTGTGTGCATTTCGGTGCTGGCCCTCAGTCCCATGCGTGAATCGATCGCACGCGGCCTCGCCGACCGTGTCGACAACCCCGCGACCGACGTCGATGCGGAGTTCGAAGACGCCTCCACCGAATAGTGGTCGCCCGGGCGGCTGGTTCGGCTCGCTCTGCTACAGGGCGATCGCTGCCGCGAGCCCGAGGGCGAACAGCAGAGCCGACAGGCTCGTGAGGCCAAGCGCCAGCACGAACTCCTTGGACGTCTTCGCGGTCATGACGATGAGCGTCACCGGAATCGCGAGGAACAGCACGAAGAACACGTAGTTCGCATTGGGGAACAGCAGCGTGAAGAACACGAGAATGACGAACGGTGCGAGCACGAAGACGGTGAACAGGATGCGCGACGGCAGCGAGCCGATGAGCACGGTGAGCGTGCGCTTGCCCGCGGCGCGGTCCTGCTCGAGGTCGCGCAGGTTGTTCGTGAGCAGCACCGCGCAGGCGAACAGGCCCATGGTGATACCCGCGAGCCACGCCATGAGCGGGAGGGTCTGCGTCTGCACGTAGGTCGTGCCGACCGTGGCGACGAGCCCGAAGAACACGAACACGAACACCTCGCCGAGCCCGAAATAACCGTAGGGCTTCTTGCCGCCCGTGTAGAACCACCCCGCCAGCAGCGCCGCCGCCCCGACGGCGAGCATCCACCACAGTTCGGTGCGCACCACAATCGCCACACCCGCCACCGCCGACAGAGCGAAGAAGACGAGAGCGACCGTGAGCACCGTGCGTGGCTTCGCCGCACCCGAGCCGGTGAGGCGGGTCGGCCCGGCTCGGTGCAGGTCACTGCCGCGCACCCCGTCGGAGTAGTCGTTCGCGAAGTTCACCCCGATCTGCAGCAGCACCGCCACCGCGAGGCACGCGAGCGCGAGCAGCCAGCGCACGTGCTCGAAACCCGAGTCGGCGTACGCGACCGCTGTGCCCAGCACGACGGGGCCGATCGACAGCGGCAGGGTGCGGAGCCTCGCGCCCGCGATCCAGTCACCGAGCGTCGCCTTCGGCACCACCGGCGCCGGCGACCCCTTCTTCTTCGAGCGGGCCGCGTGTGCGGTCTTCCGCGGATCCATCCGCTGCTGCCGTGCCTTGGAGTTCTTCGCCACGCCCAAATCCTAGTGCGCCACCAGCCGGGCCACGGCGACCCGGTCAGGCTTGCCGCTCGCCAACAGAGGGATCGCCTGCACCACCACGGCGGATGC
>DAOMOV010000057.1:0-10100 GCA_035444505.1 Terrimesophilobacter sp. | reverse complement strand
ACGCCGTACGCTGCACGGGTCGCCTCGATGTTGCGGTCCAGATAGGGGGCCTCAATCGAGCGAGCGCTCGGATCGACCTGGAAGTTCTGGATGATCATCGGGTACACCGTGCCCACAATGAGACCCAGCACCAGCAGCACCGCCGTACCGATGATCGGCAGACGCCACCGCCCGATGATCGCCGTCACGATGAACAGCACCGCGACCGCAGCCGCCGCCAGCGCCAGAATCTGCTTGCCCGGAATGACCGCATTCACATCCGTGTACGCGGCACCCGTCATGAGCGTCGTCGACGTGCTCGTCACGAGAGTCAGATACTGGTCGAGCCACAGACTCACCGCCTGAATCAGCACATACACGGTCGCCGTGACCGCCAACTGGATGCGGGCAGTGCGCGAAATCCGCACCTCGCGGCCGCTGAATGCGACCGCCCCGTACAGGTAGCTCGTCGCAACCGCGCCCAGCGCAGAGAGCAGAACCACCGCCGACGCGAAGGCGAGCACCGCGCTGAAGAACGGAAGCTCGAAAAGATAGAAAGAGACGTCGAAACCGAACTGCGGATCAGTGATGCCCGCGGGAGTGCGGTTGAGCCACACCGCGGCGAGTTCCCAGTTCGATGCCGCCGACGCGCCAGCAAACACACCAAGAAGGGCCGGAATGCCGTAGAACGCCACGCGACGCAGAGGCTCGATCACCTGCTGGTAGCGGTCGAGCTGCGAGTTCAGCTTCGCGTACACCGGCCGGAACCGGTACGCGAGCTCGATCGACAGCCACACCGGCAGCGCCATCGCCACAAAACCGATGACGGCCATGACCCCCATCGCCAGCCACTGCGTGGTCAGCACATTCAAGAAACCGAGCTGCTGGAACCACAGCCAGTCAGCGTAAAGACCCGCAAAAGCGAAGAACGCCACCACGAGCGCGCCGATGACGACGATCGCCGCGATGAGCGGTGTGCGGTTGGGTCGGGTGGCGGCGGGTTCGCGGGTTGCGGTCACTACAGCGTCTCCAGACGACTAGGCGGTCGTTCCATCGTAGCCGCTCAACCGGCCGAGCATGTCGGGAGGGATGCCGCATCCGCCCCTGCCCTGATCGACCCCAACGCCGCCAGCGAATCATCCAGGGTGTCCACCGCGATCACCGTCAATCCCTCGGGCACGTGTCCCACCACCTCAGCGCAGTTCTCCACCGGAGCCAAGAACCACCGGGCCCCGGCGTCACGCGCCCCGAACATCTTGTGCACGATGCCACCGATCGCACCCACATCACCCGTGCCATCGATCGTGCCCGTGCCCGCGACATCCTCACCACCGGTCAACGACCCCGGCGTGAGCTTGTCGATGATGCCCAGCGCAAAGATCTGCCCACCGCTCGGACCACCCACGTTCTCCAGCTGAATATTCACCTCCACCGGAAAGTCGTAGCTGATCGACAGGTAGACGCCGATCGCTGCGCGCTCCGACGACGTGCCGTCCTCGTTCTGCAGCTCACGCAGCTCGGGCGTCACCGTGACCGTGAGCGACTCGCCATCCCGCTCGACAACGAACGGCATCGGCGACCCCGCCCCGTGCTCGGCAATCGCATCCCGCAACCCTGCCAACCCCGACACGGGAGCACCATTCGCACTCACCAGCACATCACCCGGCCTCAGCGCGCCCTCCGCCGGCGAATCCTCGATCAGCGAGTGAACCGCGACCGTGAAGCCGAAATCGTAGCCGAGGCTCCTCAGCGCGGCCGCCACCGCATCCTGCTGCGAATTCTCCATCAGAATGCGGTTGTCCTCATTGGACTCCTCCACCGAGTACCCCGGCGGGTACACGTAGTCGAGCGGCAGCACCGCCTTGCTCGGGTCGAGCCACGCCAACACCAGCTCGAACCAGTTCACCGACCTCGTCGGACTCCCAATCGTTCCCACCGTGAGCAGATTCAGCGAGCCCTCCGTCGCGTACGTTCGCTCCTCCGGAATCTCGATGAGCGGCACCTGCTCGGCGCGAATCGTCACCTCGCCGAGAGTGTCATACACGGGACCAGGCACCTGAATCACGTACGGCGTCGGCAGCAATGCCAACACGAACAGCAACACCGCGGCAAGCACCAGGGCCCACGTGCCCACCACCGCGCCACCGGACCGTCGGGGAGGCTGCTGGGCCGGGGAATCATCCACGAACAAGGCCAACCGCGAAACCTCCCGCCTGTTGTTCGCCACAGGCGCACAATCCTGAGGATTAAGCCTAGGTCACCACAGCCCCACCAGCACAACAGGGGATAGCGTAAATGCATGCCCGATGACCCTGCGGGGCCGAACCCCGCACCGAACGAAGACGAGTTCCGCGAACTCATGCGCGAATTCCTCGCCGGCAACAGCGACATCGACCCCGCCGACCTCGCCCGAGCCGCCGGACTCGGCGGAGACCCCGCCGTCATCCAGCAACTCATCGCCCAGTTCCAGAACGCCCTCCAGAACACCGACGGCGACATCAACTGGGACCTCGCCCGCGACCACGCCACCGCCTTCGCCGAACGAGGCCGCACGCCCAGCCTCCCCCACGAGCGCGACGCCCTCCTCGGCGCACTCCACATCGCTGCGCTGTGGCTCGATGAAGCCACCAGCATCACCGAACTCACCACCGAGCCACGCCTCCTCAGCCGCACCGAATGGGTCACCGAAACCCTCCCCGTGTGGACCCAGCTCGCCGAACCCGTCGCCGGCAGCATCGCCGACGCCCTCACCGCCGTGCTCCGCGACCACGCCCCCGAAGAGATGGGCAACCTCATTCCCGGCGCCAGCGCCATGTTCCGCAGCGTCGCCGGCACCCTCTTCGCCATGCAACTCGGCCACGTCGTCGGGCAGCTCTCCACCGAGGTCGTCTCCGGAGGCGACATCGGCATCCCCCTGCTCACCGGAGACAGCAGCGATGAGGCCGCCATCGTGCCACAGAACGTCGCCGCCTTCGGTGAAGGACTCGACATCCCCAGCGACCAGATAGCGCTCTACCTCTCCGTGCGCGAACTCGCCCACGCACGCCTCTTCAAACACGCCCGATGGCTCCGCCTCCAGATACTCACCGCCATCACCGGCATCATGAGCGGCACCCGCATCAACGAAGAGCTGCTCGAAGAGATCGCCGAGAACTTCGACCCCAGCGACACCGAATCACTGCAGAACGCCGTGCGCAACGGCCGACTCCTGCAGCCCCGCACCGAAACGCAGGCGAACGCATCCGCTCGCCTCGAAACCACCCTCGCCCTCATCGAAGGGTGGGTCGACGTCGTCACCGCCGCCGCCACCAGCCGCCTGCCGAGCGCCGGCGCCATCGCCGAGACCGTGCGACGTCGACGCGCCTCCGGCGGGCCGGGTGAGTCTGCCTTCGCCACCCTTGTACAACTCGAGTTGCGACCTCGACGACTCCGCGAGGCCGCCGCACTCTGGCAGCGCATCACCGACGCCGTCGGCCCCGAGGCGCGCGACAACCTGTGGACCCACCCCGACCTCGTGCCCGACGCCGCCGACATCGATGACCCGGAGGCCTTCATCAGCAAGCTCACCTCCCCCGCACCCGAGCCCGACGACATCGACCGCGCCATCGACGACCTCCTCGAAGACATCGGCGGCGAGGACCGGCCCAAGGAGAAGTAGCGAGGGCGTCGGTCTCGAGGCGGCATGTCCGACGGCCGAGACGACCGTCGGCGCTGGCACCGGCTGCGATGGCCAGAAATGGCCATCGCTTCATGCCGAGCGCGCGCAGTGCGAAGGTTGTGGAGTATTTCTGCGGCGCCACCACCAAGAGCGGCACCATGACAGGCATGGCTCAGCGCATCGACCCGACCGTGACACGCGTGTGGCGCACACCGCACAGCCTCCAGTACGGCATCGACCCACCACTCGTGACGCTCACGAACGTTCGCCACGGGCACGAGAGACTGCTCGAAGCACTCGGCGTCGGCACCGACCGGGCGGGGCTGCGAGCCATCGCCGACCAGTACGGAATCACCCATCGCGAAGTCGATGAACTCACCCGGGCCCTCGCCCCCGTGCTCATCGACACCGCAGTACCCACAACCCCCCAACCGCACCACGTCACCGTCGTCGGCTCGTCGCCCACCGCGCACCACCTCGCGCACCTCCTCACCTCCAAGCGCGTGAGAGTCACACACCTCACCGGAACCGACACCGTCTGCCCCACCCCCGTCGACCTCGGCATCGCCGTCGGCCACTACGCGCTCCACCCGAGACTGCACTCCGCCTGGCTGCGCCACGACACCCCCCACCTGCCCATCATCTGGTCAGACGCGAGCGTGCGCGTCGGCCCCCTCATCGAGCCCGGCCACGGACCCTGCCTTCACTGCCTCGAACGACACCGCACCGACAGCGACCCGGCCTGGCCCGTCATCGCCAGCCAACTGCTCGAGGCGTCCAGCACCCTCGAAACCGTGCTCGGCGCCGCCGACGCCGCCGCGCACGCCACCCGAATGGCACTCGCCCGCCTGCGCGGTCAGGTCGGCCCCGCGATCGCCACCGTCATAGACGCAAGCGGCAACCGAACCATCGAAGAGTTCACGACGCATCCGGAATGCGGATGCCACGGCCTCGCCGACCTGCTGACTCTGCCCGCCCCGGGCTCGACGTCGCGCTCCGCTACGAAACCCCGAGCTCGGAAAGGAAGCGGGACGGTGCGCGCGCCCCGCGCTGCGAGGACAGCGACCAGGACACGTGCAGGCGCTGACGCGCCCGCGTGATGTCGACGTAGAGCAGGCGACGCTCCTCATCGATCGCCTCCTGTGCCGTCGCGTAACTGATCGGCACGAGCCCCTCATTGACCCCGACGAGGTGCACCGTGTGCCACTCGAGACCCTTCGCCGCGTGCAGGGTCGCGAGCGTCACCGCGTCAAGGGTCGGCTCGTCGTGAGTCGACGCAGCATCGGTCAGCTCGGCGACGAAAGCGACGATGCCGGTGCCGGGCGGCTGCGCCTCGGCCATCGACATGATCGCGTTGAGCGACTCCCACCGCTCGCGCACCGCGCCACCGGTCGGCGGGGGGTCCTGAGTCCAGCCGAGAGTGCGCAGCACATCGCTCACCGTCTTGAACAGGGGCTCATCACTCTCCACAATCGTGGCACCCCTCAGCATCAGCAGGGCACGCTTCACCTCGGGCTGATCGAAGAACCGCACCCCGCCGCGCTGCACCGTGCTCACCCCCAGGTCGGCGAGCGCAGCCTCCAGCGGCGCCGCCTGCACGTTCATGCGATACAGCACCGCGATCTCGCTCGCCGACGTGCCCGCCTTGAGCTGGTCCGCGACCCGGGCGGCAACCGCACGCGCCTCTGCCGCATCCGTCGCAAACGACTCGAACGTGGGCTTCGACCCCGGAGCCGCCGCACCCTGCTCAGGGGCCGCGCTGCGCAGCTCAAGCGCACCGCCACGGCCACGCATGAGCCGGTTCGCAGTCTCCACAATCGACGGCGTCGACCGGTAGTTGCTCTCCAGCCTGATCACCACAGCCTCCGGAAACCGCTTCGCGAACCCCAGCAGAAACTCGGGTCGCGCGCCAGCGAACGAGTAGATCGTCTGGCTCGCATCCCCCACGACACACACGTCATTGCGCTCCCCCAACCACAGGTCGAGAAGACGCTGCTGAGCCGGAGAGACGTCCTGGTACTCATCCACCACGAAGAACCGGTACTGGGCGCGCACCTGGTCCGCGACGCGGGGCTCGCTCTCCAGCATCCCCGCGCACGCCAGCAGCACGTCCTCGAAATCGAGCTGCCGCCGCTCATCCTTCAACCGTTCGTAGGCGCGGTGCAGCCCCACCACCTCATCGAGTGACACACTCGGCGGCAGGGTGCGGGCGGCATCCGCATACTGCTCGATCGTGAGGCCCGACACCTTGCGCCACTCGATCTCCGACGCCACATCGCGCAGCGTGGCCGTGTCGAGCTTCAGCTTCAACACGCGCGCCGCGTCACCGATGAGCCTCGCCTTGAGATTCAGGATGCTCGGCAGCGAACCTCCCGCCACCTCCGGCCAGAAGTGCCCCAGCTGCGACAGTGCCGCCGAGTGGAACGTGCGCGACGCCACCCCGGCGGCCCCCAGTGACTTCAGCCGCGACCGCACCTCGCCCGCCGCGCGGTTCGTGAAACTCAACACCATCACACGGCTGGGCGAATAGACACCGGACCGCACCCCGTGAGCGATGCGGTGCGTGATCGCGCGCGTCTTGCCCGTGCCCGCACCCGCGAGCAGCACGACCGGGCCGAGCAGGGTTTCTGCCGCGAGTCGCTGCTCAGCGTCGAGGCCCTCGAGCGGGTCAGACAGGGCTGCCGGATTGGACGGGCTCGCGGGTGTTGCGCTCACCACCGGTCGTCCTCAAGCGGTCGACCCAGCCACTGCTCGATCAGGCGCCGCGCGATCGAGGTGCGGCCGGGCAGGATGATGTCTCTCGCGGCGGTGAGTTCGTCGCGGGAGAACCAGCGCAGCTCCAGAATCTCCTCGCCGTCGGGCTGCAGTCGCTGCTCGATCGCCGGATCGGCGAGCGCGCCGAATCCGAGCATGAGCGACCGGGGGAACGGCCACGACTGCGAGCCCAGGTAGCGGGGTTCGATGACGCGGAGGCCCGACTCCTCGAACACCTCCCGCTCCACGGCGGCCTCGAGCGACTCTCCCGGTTCCACGAATCCGGCGAGCAGGGAGAAACGGTTCGCCTCCCACAGAGCGTTGGAGCCGAGCAGCAACCGGTCGTCCTTGTCGGTGACGGCGACAATGACGACAGGGTCAGTGCGGGGGAACTGCTCGGGCTCGTGAGGGCCGGCGCGCAGCACCCAGCCCGCTTTCTCCACCCTGAGCGGCTCGCCACTGAGCGGTGAGAAACGGTGGTCCAGATGCCAGTTGCCGATCGCCACCGCTTGCGTCAACAGGGTCGACTCGAGATCGTTGAGCTGCGCACCGAGCGCGCGCAGTGAACCCCACCGCTCCTCGGGCGCGAACTCTCTCGCCGCCTCCGCGTCGAGCACGGCCGCGAAGAACGCGGTGCCCCCAGGGACGTCAGCGGCATCAGCGGCATCAGTGGCGTCAGTGGCGTCAGGAGGGTCGTCTGCGGCCCGCCCCAGATAGACGAGCGCGAGCGAATCGGGCGCCTCACTCACGGGAAGGAAAGCCAGGCGTGGGCGCTGCTGGGTCTCTGCCACGGCATCCGATGTCGTTGTCTTCAGCGCCTCGCCCATGAGACCACGATCGCGGTGCACGACGATGACGCGCGTGGCCTCATCCGCGAGCAGTCGTTGCAGAACCTCGGGGTTGTCGCGCGTGAGGTGGTCTTGGTCGACGCCGCCGCGGGCAAGGGGCAGGGTGGCGCCCGGGGGCGTGTGGAGGCGGGCGTCGCGCATCCTGTGCCCCTCCTGAGAAACCCGGTTCGGTGTGGCGTTCGGCCGAGGTCGGCGGGTGACGACCTACCCTGTGGGGTATGGCCAGATCTCCACTCACTCTAGCGGCGCTCGCCACGAGTGCGGTGCCCGGACTCGAGGTTGCTGCGGCCCACCGCATCGGTTCGGGTGCGCACGGCGATTTTGAGTCGGCACTTCTGACGGCCTCGGATGGCGCCTACTACGTGATCCGTGTGCCCACGTCGGAGCGTGCGGAGTCGGAGCAGTCGGCCGACCTGGTCGCGTTGCGGGCATTGAGTGCGGGGGTGCGCAAGCGACTCCCGTTCGCGATGTCATCCTTCGTGGGCCAGACGCCGGTCGCGGGAACGCGCGCGGTGGTGTCGGAGTTCGTGCATGGCCACAAGATCACGCTCGCGGAGATCCCCGCGGGTGAGGGTTTGGCGACATCGATCGGTGATGCGATCGCGGCGATCCATGCTCTGCCGACAACCTTCATCGCCGACACGGGGCTCCCGGTGTATTCGGCCGCAGAACTCGTGCAGCACGCTCTCGCCACCCTCGACCGCGCCGCATCGACGGGCCTCGTACCTGCGGCCCTGTTGCAGCGGTGGGAGCAGGCAACGAGTGACCGCGCGCTGTGGCAGTTCGCGCCGACCGTGATCAACGGGGCTCTCACCGCGGATTCGTTCCTCGTCGACCAGCAGAGCGTTGTGGGTGTTCTGGGGTGGCAGGGTTTGAGTGTGGGCGACCCGGCGCGTGACCTGTTCTGGTTGCTGGGTTCGCCGCGTGCGGGCGTCGCAGAGTCGGCACTGGATGCATACCTTGCGGTGCGGGGCTCGGGCGACCGGCAGTTGGCTCGCCGTACCCGTTTCTATTCGGAGCTGGAGTTGGCCCGGTGGTTGATTCACGGTTCGACGCTGCGGGACCAGTCGGTCATCGATGACGCCGTGTCGATGCTGCACGGCCTCGTGGATCGGGTGAACGGCGACCTGGGTCGCACCCTGACGCCCCAGACGATGCCGGTGCTCACAGTGGACGAGGTCGAGTCGATGCTCGACGCGCGCGGGGCGTAGGCGCGCTTCATTCAGCGAAACGGCGCGGATGCGACGGCCCTGCCCCAGAGGGTGAGCAGTTCGCTCTCGTCGAAGACGCGCTGGGGTGTGATGATGGTGTTGGTGGCGACGTAGAAGAACTCGGCGTCGATGAGAGCCGGGTCGATGCCTTTCCAGCGAGCGTAGGCGAGCCGGTACAGGGCGAGTTGAAGCTGACGCTCCTCAACCTCGGCGTCGGACTGCGGGGCTTTACCGGTTTTCCAGTCCACCACCAGGTAGCGACCGTCACGCTCATACACGGCATCGATCTTGCACACCATGGTGTGCCCCGCGAAGGGCAGATGAATCTCGCACTCGACCTCCACCGGGCGCAGCTTCGCGTAGTCCGACTGCTCGAACGTTTCTTGCAGTGAGGCAAGCTGGTCGCGGTCGACCCCTTCGTCTTCGGGCTCGAGGTCGCCGAGTGAATCGAGGGCCTCGGGAACCGAACCCGTGCCAAATTTCTGCTCCACCCACTCGTGAAAGACGGTTCCGAGCCTGCTCGCCCGGAATGGCCTCTCCGGCATGGGTCGCCTCAACGCGACGGCCGCGGCTGCGGGGTCACCGACGAAATCTTTGAATCGGGATGCCGAGAACCGCTGCGGCAGCACCACGAGGTCGGCATCGTCGCTGAGACGGCGGCGCTCTTCCAGCAGCAGGTCGAGTTCAGCCTGCCAGCCGCCCGCGTCAACCTGGGGTCTCGCATCCGCACCGGATGTCGACTGCGCCGTCCGCACCAGCGCCGCCGCGGCCTCGACGCGGTCGCGTCGACGGCCGAGCGGGTCAGCGGGCCAGGTGAACGATGCGCCCATCGCCCCGTCCGGGTTCTCGTCGAACTCGCTCTTCGTCGGAAGTGCACTGACGACGTCGGCGTCGACAAGTTCGGTGAGGAAGTCCCCCACCTCCTTCTGGGTGACGCCACTCGCCCAGAATGACCCGGTGAGCAGCAACCTGTGGCGAGCACGGGTTACTGCGACGTAGGCGAGCCGACGCTCCTCCGCGGCGTGATGGGCGTTGATCGCCTCACCGAACGTGTCCAGTTCGACCTCGAGTTCTTTGCGTGTCTCGACGCTCCGCCATCGCAGCTCGGGCAGAGCACGCCGGTCCCGTCGCAGTTCATACGGAAGAGTGCCGAACTTGAGCCACCCGCTCCTGCCTTCCTTGGCACGCTTCGGAAAGGCATCCGCCATGAGCCGCGGAACGACGACGTGGTCCCATTCAAGGCCCTTCGCCCCGTGCACGGTGAGCAGTTGTACTACCCCGGGTTCCGGTTCCTCCTGCCTTGGCGAGCGCTTCTCTTGCCGCTCCACGTCGCGCAACCAGGAGAGGAAACCGCTGAGGTCACCGCGATCGGTCACGGCAAGGTAGTCGTGCATTGCCTCAGTGAAAGCTTCCATCGCCACCGCCCCGGGACGAGTCGTCTCATTGGCGATCGTTTCGATGTCGAGCCGCAGTTGCTGCTCAACGAGCGCGACGAAGTCGAGCAGCCCCAGTGACCGTCGCATCCGAAGCCGCGCGAACAGCTGGCCAGCGTCGCGCAACCGTTCGAGACCGAGCTCGCTGAAGTGCGCCAGCAGGTGGTTGTCGTCTTTCGCGTGCGCAACGTAGTCGAGGGCTTCGACGGTCGACCCG
>DAOMOV010000056.1:0-10131 GCA_035444505.1 Terrimesophilobacter sp. | reverse complement strand
AACCCGCTCACCGACTACCACGATGCGTTGCAGGTCGCGCCCGCGGGTGAGGACGAGAACGAATCGGACGACGAGGCATCTGGCGTCGTCCGTGCAGTCGAGGACGCGATCAAGCTACTGACGCTGCTCGACTGGCCAGAGCAGACGGCGCGCGCGGCCATCGAGCACATCTGCACTCGACTCGGCGAAGCGCCGTCGCGGGCGAGCGCAGCGGAATCGCTTCGGCGAGACCCACACGCTCGGGCCGTGCTCGATCTGTCGTCGACGAGCTGGAACGCGCTGGTCCGTGCGATCCTCGGCAACCCCGATCCCGATCAGGCCCACACCGCCGTCGGCCGCGGCGTGCTGTACCGCCTACTTGTCGGCGAACCCCTGCGCGCGCTGCTCACCGATGACGACCTCGTGCTGCTGCTCGGCCTGAACGCGCCCACTCTGGCGGGGGCGAGGTGAGCACATGGCGGCGAGCACCGGGCACATCGAGCTGGAGCGCACCATCGACTCCATCGTCGTCGGCAGCCGTCATCGCATGGATCTGGGCGACATCGACGCACTCGCAGCGTCCATCGAACGTGACGGACTGCTCCAGCCCCCGACCGTGACACCGGACGGCGTGCTCGTGTGCGGCGCTCGACGCATCGCGGCGCTGCGCAAGCTCGGCCACAAGAAGGTCAACGTCTTCGTGCGCTCCGGGATCAGCGACCGGCTCCAGAGACTCATGGCCGAGCAGGCCGACAACGTGCTTCACAAGCCATTCACGCAGACCGAGGCCGCGGCGCTGTACCGCGAGCTGAAGACGCTCATGGCCGAGGACGCCGCTCGTCGTCAGGCGGCGACGCAGTTCGGTGCTGGCGGGAAGATCACCGGAACGAGCGGTGGTGCCGTGACGGCACCACCGCTGATCGGCGCTCCAGGCAAATCCCGCGCGCAGGCTGCGCTCATGGTCACCGGGCGGAAGTCGTACACGAGCCTGGAGCAGATCAACGACCTCCAGCGGATCGCCAACGACCCCCGACAGCCGGAGGATGTGCGCGGCTTCGCCCGCTCGGAACTCGACGCCATCGACCGCGGCTCGTCGATCACCACTCCGCACGATCGCCATGCTGGCGATCCCGCAGGAGGAACCCGAGCCACCCGGCGAGCTGGAGTTGCTCGCACAGGAGGCGCTGGAGCGTGCTAAGCAAGGGCGCAAGCGAGGCCCGGCACCCGCACCAGCGTCGAGCGCCGTGCCGGTTCGCTATCCGGTACGGGCGTTCACCCTCACCTGGAACGACCTCGATCAGTGGTGGTCACACTACGACCCTGCCGAGGTCGGCACCGCGCTGAGTGATGACCAGTGGGAGCACTTCGAGACGATCCTCGACGCTACCGTCCGCTTCTTCGACGCGGCCCGCGCCGCCCGAACCGCCCGCCAACGTCTCGCCAAGGAGAGTGCCTGATGCCGCAGACTCGCTTCCCTCGTCGCCTCATGATCCTCCTGATCGTCGGTGCCGCCGTGCTTGCCGTCCTCGTCGGAGTCGGGCTCTACGGGTTGCTGCTCGCGCCTCGATCCGAGCCTTCGCCGGGCGGCAGCTCCACGAGCGCCCCACCAGGCGCTTCCACCAGCGCACCGTCCCCGACATCGAGCACGCCGCCCGTCGTCCGTGAGTCCGACGACCCCGAGACGTTCGCGCGAGCCCTCGCCATCGCGCTGTTCGCCTGGGACACCGCGACCGAGTTCGGGCCGACCGACTACGCGCAGGTCATCGTGGATGTGGGCGACCCCTCCGGCAATGAGACCGCCGGGCTCGCCTCTGACGTGCGCACCTATCTCCCGACCGCGGACGCCTGGGCGCAGCTCCGCACGATGCAGACCCGCCAATGGCTCGACATCAACGACGTGTTCGTGCCGGATGAGTGGGCGACTGCGCTGGAGCAGGCAGCCGAGGGACAGATCCTTCCGGGCACCGTCGCCTACACGATCACCGGCATTCGGCAACGCGAGGGCATCCACGGCACCGAGCCCGTGACCAGCTCCCACGAGGTTGCGTTCACCGTCTTCATCACCTGCGAGCCGACCTTCGATACCTGCCGCGCGCTTCGCATCTCCGAGCTTGACAACCCCCTGCGTTAATCGGCACCCGCATGAAGAAGCTCGTTGTGGTCATCGCCACCCTCGTCGCAATGCTCCCCATGAGCCTGGTCGGCGTGGGTCTGCTCGTGTCGCCCGCTGTATTCGCCGCATGTCTCTCGTCAAGCTCACTCGTTGTCGGGCCGATCCCGGAGTCGCTCACAGCCACGACGCGCGCGGGCGAGACCGTGACCCTCAACCATCAGCAGCTCACCCATGCAGCCACCATCATCACGGTCGGCGCGCAGACCGAGGACGTTGGTCGCGCTGGCATCGTCATCGCGCTCATGGCCGCACTCACCGAGTCGCGGCTACGGATGCTCGCAAACTCGGCTGCGATTCCAGAGTCGAGCGATTTCCCGAACGACGGAGAGGGCAGCGATCACGACTCTCTTGGCCTATTCCAAATGCGGCCGAGCGCAGGCTGGGGCACCGTCGCAGAGCTGATGAACGCGACCTACCAATCGCGCGCCTTCTATGGAGGTTCGAGCGGGCCGAACTACCCATCACCGCGCGGACTGCTCGACATACCCGACTGGCAGCACCTCGACCCTGGCGAGGCAGCGCAAGCGGTCGAGGTCTCGGTATATCCCGACCGCTACCAGAACTACCAACCAGTCGCCGAGGCGATCCTCGCTGCACTCACGCGCCGCGCCGAAACCACGCCGGGCGGTACGCCGCTCGGCAACGTGCCCGAGACGACCGCCATCGTCTTCCCACTGCCGAGCGGGACGTGGGTGAACACCAGCGACTTCGGGTGGCGCGAAGACCCCTTCACTGGTGAGCGAGCGTTCCACTCAGGAACGGACTGGGCTGCCGACGACGGCACGCCGATCCTCGCGCTCGCCGATGGCGTGGTCAGCTTCGCCGGGCCGTCAGGCGGCTACGGCAACCTCATCATCATCGAGCACACCATCGGCGGCGAGCGCATCGCCTCCGCCTACGCCCACATGTGGCAGAGCGGCGTCCTCGTCAGCGTCGGGGATCGCGTCGTTGCCGGGCAGCACATCGGCAACGTCGGTTCGGCGGGCAGGTCGACCGGAGCCCATCTGCATTTCGAGATCCGGCCAGGCGGGTCGAACGCTGCGGCCGTCGATGCCGAGCCGTGGCTTGCCGCCCACGGAGTGCAGAACCTCGATGCCGCAAGCACCGCGGCGCTCTGCTCAGCACAGATGGCCACATGACATGGACATATTCCCCGACTTCGGAGCCGTCGGCGGTCAGGCAGAACTGCGGGCCATCGTTGGCGCGCTGCTGACCATCGTGCTCATCCTCGCCGTACTCATGCTCGTCATCTGCGCCGCGGTGTGGGCGATCTCGTCGGCGAACGGCAACCTCACTTCGGCTGCCCGCGCGCGAACCGGATTCCTCGTCTCCGTCGGAGCTGCCGCACTCGCCGGCCTCGGCGTCACCTGGGTCAACTTCCTGCTCGGCGTCGGCGCGAGCATCTGATCCTGCCGATGGAGGTCAGGAGCGGCGCGCAAGGATTCCGATGGAGCAGTCGTCCTTGGTGGCCTCGCGGAGCCTCGTGTCGACCACCCGCCGCAGTCGCTTCTTGTGCTCCGGGCTTCTCACATGTCGCGTCGGGGCGACCGCGACCGCTGCGATCAACTTCGCACAGGCAGGGGCCAAGGTTTTCGAGCGCTGGTCGAACAGGCTCGCACTCGTTCCGTCGCTCATCAAGATGAAGCCCGACACGCCCTCTGTCGTTCCGCGGAACAGCCGCGTCGAACTCGCGGCGTCAGGAGACGTGACGAATGTGGTCTGATTTGCAAACTCAGCGTTGTCGGGTGCTGATACGACACGGAGTTCGCCATTCTTGACGTAGCCGATTACACCGTCCCCGATGTGCACGACGAGGAACCTCTCCGCCGAAACCGCGACAGCTAGGAAGGTCGACGCCAGCTCGGCAAAAGTGCACCCTAGCCGACGAGCCACACCCGCGAGACGCTCGTGCAGGCGTTCGAGAATCTCCTGCCGTGCTTGCTCGGCATCGGTGCTGGTATCGAGCTGCGCGAACTGCTCGATCAGCAGCGCGCAACCTTCTTCCACTACTGCCTGAGCGCCGTACTCCGATTGAGATGCTGAGCCCGCGCCGTCAGCGAGGCAGAGCACCTGGACACCGCGGCCAGACAGGTAGGCGGTCCTGTCCTGTCCGCGCGTGCCGTCTAGTTCGTGGCCGCGTCCTCTCACTTGGTAGTGGAACTCGTTGAACACCTAGAGCTCCGCCCAGCCAGCCAGCCCCTCGAGGTCCAGCTTCACCGTGTCGCCCGGCGTCGAACGAGAGACCCGAGAAACCGACTTCGAGAGCCACTCGAAGAACTCCTTGAAGCTCAGCCCGCGCAGCCGCAGCGGCGGGCGGTTCGGGCTGAACTTCGCCAGCACGTCCATGTCTGCGTCAGTACCGATGCCGATCGGGAACACCGTCAGCTTCTTCTGCGCAACGAGGTCTGTCACACGCTGGATCGCCCGCTCCAGCTCGACGGCGCTACCGTTCGGCTGTCCGTCCGTCATAAGCACGAGCCAGGGCTGGTAATAGAGGACGCCCGCGCCTGAATACACCGACTTGCGTTTCTCCAAGGTGTCCAGCGCGAGGTTCACCCCTTCCCCGAGCGCCGTGCCGCCCGTGGCGCCAATCGCGTCGATGCGCTGGAGGCGTTCGACACTGGAGAAGTCCTGGATCAGGCTCGCCGCGGAGTTGAACTCGACGATGCTCACCTCGGCGGCATCGTGAGCGTCATCGTCCTCGTCGATGGCGTCGTAGAAGAGGTTGACCCCCTGCACTAGCTCGCGGATCTTGTCGCCCATCATTGACCCGCTGGTATCGAGGCAAAGTGTTACGGGAACCCTTGGAGTCGGGTTCTCTACGAGGTCATCGGCGCCGATTGCGAGTGCCATTTCATTGTCCTTGTCAGTTCGGATGGTTCGTGGGTGATGTTCGGTTATGACTTCCACCACTCCGCGAGACGCTCCCAGAGGGACTTCCTGGGTGCGGTGCTCTGCGGACTGGTCGCGGTTGTGCGCGACGGACGCGGAGTTGCCACTGGCCTCGGAGGGCACGCCTTCCTGATGGCGGCGTGCGACTTTGGAATGTCGAGCCCCTTGCTCGTGAACCAGCTCGCGTGGTCGAAGGTGATGAAGGGCTGGCGGCAGTCGGCGCAGAGCCTCGCAGGGTCGAGTTGTGCGGCCTTCGTCGCACAGGAGGCGCAGCGCCCATACGTCAGCTCAGTCTTGGGAGTGGGCGTTCCGCAGTCCTTGCAGGAAACAAGCTGGCAGTTGGAGCAGCGGCCGTCGATTAGGTACCGGCGTGGCGTGTCCTTCCCGCAGTTGCTACAGGCGGCGTAGTTCCGCTTGCGGTTGCACTCCCAGCAACGCCCGTCCCGCAGCGCGTCGGCAGGCTTCGGCTTGCCGCAGTCCGCGCATCGGGTCTGGTTCTGGCGGCAGTCGTCGCAGAGCTTCGGAGTCCAGTAGCTTCGCTTGTCCTCCTGCCAGCGCCCGATCATCGAGGTGCCGCACTGAGCGCACTCGTACTCGGGAGTCTCCGCGTCCTTCTTCTTGAACCGAGTGGGGTAGACATCGTGCGACATCTGATCGAAGTCGTCGGACCCGCCGAAGAACTGCTCGTACTCGCGGAACACCCGCAGCCACTCCTCGGCGGTGGGACGCTTGGAGTACCTCAGCCCGTCGCGGTGGAAGGTGTTCCAGAACGTGCGCTTCACGGGGAAGGGCAGGTGACTCCACATGAACTTCCAGTTGCCCTCGGGCTGATCCCGGTCGGAAGCCCCACGGAACTGGAACGCGAACTTGCCCTCCTTGATGAGCGCCGCAAAGTCCCCGCCGTCCGCACCTGCCCGCGCGTAGGGGAACTGGCCGGTGATGAGAATCATGAAGAGCATCGTGGCGACGGCAAACAGCTCCTCCTCTTCGGTGCGCAGAGCGTCTGCGTAGTCTCCGGTCACCGTAGGAGCGGTGAACATCGGCGTCCCCACTGGACACGGGTACCCCTCCAACTGCCACGAGTCAGCGTCGATGATCCAGACGTCCTTGTTCGCGTCGACCATGACGTTCTTCGGGTTGATGTCGCCGAGCAGGATGTTGAGGGAATGCAGGTAGGCGAGCTTCTCCAGGAAGGAAATGCAAACGTCGACGAGATCCGCCTTCGTCCAGTTGGGATAGGTCTTCTTGAACCGGGCGGGCCGCATGACCGTCGCCTGGAGTTCCTTCCCCGTGGCCCGCGGCATGGCGTAGCCGACGAACTCACCGTCGCTGTTCGTGATGAGGCTTGTCGGGAAGCCGATGCCTTCCCGCTCGAATCCGCGCGACAGGAGCAGGGTCAGCTTCTCCTTGCGGTGCCATGTCCGGTGTTCGGCGTCGAAGACCTTGACGACGCTGTTTGCCGCGCCGTCAACTGCGTAGACTCGCCCCTCGCCGCCCTCACCGAGCATCGCGCCGAGCACAAGTGTCCCGGTGTCTCCGCGAGCCGACGTGAAATGCACGGTATCCCCGGCCGCGGGCAGGACTGCGCCTTCTTCCAGCACGCGGTCAGGAGCCTTGATCGTCGTTGACGGGTTGAAGGCACCCGGAACACGTCGCGCTGTTCCAACCGCGGAGCGCTGCTGCCGCGTCGTTCGGCGTGCGCCAGGCGCGGCGACGACTGGGGTGACCGAGAACGTCTGCTGGAAGTCGCCGAGCAGCGGTGCGAGCGCCGCGATCTCGTTCTGATCCTTGTCGGTGCCAAGCCCCTCCTCGACATGCCTCGTCATGCGTGCGTGCTTGCGCGAGGCTCGCGCGTACAGGGCCTGATCGCTATCCACCTCGATCAGTCCTTCCTTGGTGAGAACCCCGGCGACGAGACGCCGATCCGTTTCCGCGGCGAGCAGCCGGATTCGCAGCCGCAGAGTGATGTCGTTCGTCAGAAGGCACATCTCATAGCGATGGGCCGCACGTTTGAAGACCTCGACAAAGAGGTCGTCTGCGTAGGGGTTCGAGATATCGCCGAGGTCTGTTCGGATGAGTCCCGCGTCCACGGCCGCGCTGAGAAACACGAGGGCGTTGCCGGCCTTCTTGATCGAGCCCGCGCGCTCTTCGCTCAACCCGGAGGTGTCGATCACACTCTGCTTGGTCAACTCATCAACGACCTTGCTCGGGACCACGACGGGATTCTCGTGCGCGCGGATAGCTTCAGCGCATCGCTCGAAGAGTCGCTTGAGCCCACCCTCGTGTGCTGGGTCCGTGTCCATGAAGACGTTCGTGTCAATGAACAGCCTGTGTTCCGGTTGCACGAAGTCCTCTGGCGCGAGCGCGCCCACCGCGGCTTCTATGGTCACTAGGACTCCCGCCCCTCTCCGAGTGCGTGCTGAAGTCTCCGTGCATCAGCACGGAACGTCACGTTGCTCTGGAAGCCGGTCGACCTCGATGAGAACTCGGTGAGCAGCTCTGCGGCGCGCTCGCGGCTCACTTGCCGCGCACGCTGATAGGCCACCAGCTCGTCCGCCGGAACTCTGTGATGCGTTCCGACCTTCACCGCCTCGATGTCGCCGGATTCGATCAGCTTCATCAGGGACGCCCGGGA
The DNA here is from genome assembly GCA_035444505.1 of Terrimesophilobacter sp. Lineage (GTDB taxonomy): Bacteria > Actinomycetota > Actinomycetes > Actinomycetales > Microbacteriaceae > Terrimesophilobacter. The sequence continues at coordinate 2,452 of DAOMOV010000056.1, read as the reverse complement.
GATGCCGAGCATCGCTGCAGATTCAGTCGTGGTGTAGAGCTCTTTGACTGGCACGACGACCGCGCCTGACGTGTGCTCTGCCTCGACAAGCAGCAGCAGCTTCTCGGCGATCACCCTCGGGATGGTGAGCGTGACGCGCACGGGGTCGGCTGACTCAGCGAGGGCGTCGCGGAGCACGTCCGCTGCGTCGTCGAGTGACTCCGTCACTGGCCCGTCCTTTCGTCGCAACTTCATCTAAGTGTTGTAACTGTAACACAACTGTTGCCGACGCAACGGCTCGGCGCTCGGCTGGGCTTCCCCGGCCGCGAATCGCGACGTGAGCAGGGACAGCGTGCGCACCTACCGGGTAAGTCGTCCCCTCGCCTGCTGAAGGAGCACACAGTGATCGACATCGACCCCAATACCGACGGGTTGCCCGGCATCGAACAGCTCCGCGTCATCGTTGGCGCGGCCATGACGGTGGGGCTCATCCTCGCTGTCCTCGCCCTCATCATCTCGGCCGTGGTCTGGGGTTACGGGGCGAACAGCTCGAATCCGCACCTCGCCAGCCGGGGCAAGGTCGGCGTACTCGTCTCGTGCGGCGCGGCGATCATCTGCGGTGCGTCGGTAACGCTCGTGAACTTCTTTTGGAACGTCGGCCAGTCGGTCTGACTCCACGACCGAGTTGAGATGGCTGAGCCGATGAGTATCTGTGATGTGCCCGTCATCGCCTCGGTGTGCGATGCCGTGGGTGAGGGAACCGCGTCGCTCATCTCGGCGCCGTTCGACTGGCTCGCGCAGGCAATGGGGCAGGCCGCCGCCTGGCTGTTCGAGAGCGTGTGGGCGGTGTTCGACTCGACAACGCTCGTCGACGTCACTGGAAGCCAGTACGTCTCGGTCTACAACGTGCTGTTCGGGGTGGCGATCTTTGTCATGCTCGTCTTCTTCTGCCTCCAGCTCATCACCGGGCTCGTGCATCGAGATCCGATGGCACTGTCGCGCGCGGGCGTGGGACTCGCTAAGTCGGTGCTCGGATCGTTCGTGGCCATCACCCTCACTGCGACCCTGTTGGAGGTCACCGATCAGCTCACCATCGGCATCGTGCAGGCGACGGGCAACACGATGGAAGGCATCGGCGACCGCATGGCCCTGCTCGCCGCTGGGCTGACGACGATCAACATCGCATCGCCCGGCGTCGGTGCGATCATCACGATCTTCCTTGCCGGGCTCGGCATCGCGGGTGCGGGCATCGTGTGGTTCACGCTGCTCATCCGTAAGGCGCTGCTGCTGGTCGCCATTGTCTTCGCGCCCATCGCACTCGCCGGGTTCACCTGGGATGCTGCGAAGGGTTGGTTCGGACGCTGGGCGGCGTTTGTCGTGGCGCTCATCTTCTCGAAGCTCGTCATCGTCGTCGTGTTCCTCGTCGCCATTGGGCAGATCAGCGCGCCCATCGACCTCGACCTCGCCTCGATCAGTGACCCGATCTCGGGCGTCGTGCTGATGTTCATCGCCGCGTTCGCGCCGTACCTGACGTACAAGTTCATCTCGTTCGTGGGCTTCGACATGTACCACGCGATGTCGAGCGAGCAGGAAGCGAAGTCGGCGCTCAACCGACCTGTCCCGCTGCCGGTGAAAGCTCAGCCGAACGCGGCAAAGTCCGTCCTCGGGGGGCAAAGCGGCGCGAGAGACGGGACTCCTCCCGCGCCGAGCACAGCTCCCGCTGCAAGTGGCGCAGCAGGCGGCGCTGCGGGCGCAGGTGGCGGGGCGGCCGCTTCCGGTGGCGGGGCTGCGGCGTCGGGAGGCGCGGCAGGTGCCGGGGCAGCAGCGGCGGGGCCTGCGGCCGCAGCCGTTGTCGGGGCGCAGGTTGTCAAAGCCGCAGCGACGACTGGGCCGAAAGTCGGTGCCGCGGTCGGCGGCGCAGCAGCCGGGCACGCAGAGACATCAACGCCGCCGATACCCGTAGCGCCGAGGAAGGGGTAGAACATGGCCACCCGGCACCCTCCGGCTCCCGAGCAGCAGCTCTCCCCCGTGCAGTTCTCCCGACTCGCGCACCGTGGCATCCTGCTCGGACTGTCGATCTCGCAGTTGATCGTGCTGGGCATCGGCGTGGTCACGGTCGTCGCCACGATCTACACGGGCGGTGGCATGGGGCTGGTCTGGACCTCCCCGATCTGGCTCATCTGTCTGCTGCTCGCGGTCGTCCCCGTGGGCGGGCGCAAGCTCGTGGACTGGCTGCCCATCGTGTCGCGCTGGGTGTGGCGGAGCACCGCTGGGCAGTTGATCTTCCGCCGCCGCGTCATCAAGCCGCGTCCCGTCGGCACGCTCGCGCTTCCCGGCGATGCGACCGCGCTGCGCGAATGGGTCGAGGAATGGGTGTTCGCCACGAACCATGCCTCCTATCTCGAAAAGCTTAGTGCGGAGCGGCTGGAGGAATTGCGCGCCGCATTCGGCGCCTGAAAAGGATTCTTCGCGG
>DAOMOV010000055.1:0-10172 GCA_035444505.1 Terrimesophilobacter sp. | reverse complement strand
CGAAAGAAGGCGGATGCCGCAGCCTACCTGCTCGGGCCGGTTGCCCCCGTGGGCGGTTCGATCATTGACTGGGTAGCGCGCGGTGCCGGTGAGGCCAACGACGACTCCGCTCAGGGGCAGGCGCAGGTGAGGGATACCGAGGACTCCGTCGAGGTCGTCGTCGTGACACGCGTGGACGGCGTGCTGCGCACCCTGCCTGACTTGAAAACAGGCGGAGACCTTCTCGTTCCCGAGGACACGAAACCATCGGATACGGTCGCCCGAGTTGTCGCCAATTCCAGCATCCGCCTGCCCTACATGCTGTGCGCCCCATGGCAGATCGACGGCACTGTCAGTGGTCTTGAGCAGAATGCCTTTACGGGCTGGCAGCAGTCACCGTGGCTGAAAGGCCAACTCGTTCTGGTGCTGGACGCGGAGCTGCACGCCACGCTGGGAGAGTACTCCGTTCGCTACGACAAGAGGATTGGGTTGACAGTGACTAGCCAGAAGGATGCCGCACATGACTGAGACCACAGCATCCAGTTTTTCGCTGCTCACCGAGCCGTGGATCGTTGCACGGTTTCGTGATGGGAGCACGCGGGAGGTCTCGGTGCGCCAAGCATTCGCGAAAGCGGATGACATCGTAGACCTCGGCGGCGAAGTCCCAACGCAGACGTTTGCGATCGTTCGGCTGTTGCTCGCAGTTCTGCACTCCGCGTTGCGACCGGTGCGCAATCCGGATCAAGTCTGGAAGGCGCTGTGGGAGTCCCGCGAGCCCCTACCGGATCTGGTCGACACGTACCTCAAGGAACACGCCGACCGATTCGATCTCCTGCACGCGGAGCAGCCCTTCTATCAGGTGGCCGATCTTGCGACCAAGAGTGCCGAGGTATCGTCGCTCGGCAAGCTCATCGCCGATGTTCCGAACGGCCAACCGTTCTTCACCACGCGGCTCAAATCAGGAGTCGACCGCATATCGTTCGCTGAAGCAGCCCGCTGGATCGTGCACTGCCAAGCATTCGACCCCTCCGGCATCAAGTCCGGTGCCGTGGGCGACAAGCGGGTCAAAGACGGCAAGGGGTACCCCATCGGCACCGGATGGGCGGGCACTCTGGGCGGCCTGCTGATCGAAGGCAAGAGTCTGCGTGAGACCCTGCTCCTCAACCTCGTCTTGGGAGATCCCGATGGCGAGCCCCTCTCCGACGATGACCTTCCGCTGTGGGAGCGTGCGCCACTCGGGCCGGGTGAAGAAGAGAGGGGAGGGCCCACAGGCCCCGCCGACCTCTTCACCTGGCCGAGCCGACGCATCCGACTTACTCACGACGGGGACAGCGTCACCGGGGTAGTCATCGCCAATGGGGATCCACTCAAACCTCAACTCGTCCGCGGTGTGCACAAACTCGAACCGATGACAGTGTGGCGACGCAGCGAGACACAGGAGAAAGCGTTAAAGGTGGGAAGCGGCACCCACGTCTATATGCCGTTGGAGCACGATCCAAATCGCATGATATGGCGCGGCCTCTCGGCGCTGCTTCCTCAGGGCATTCGAGAGGAACAGCGCAGAAACGGTGCCAAGTACCTGCCAGCGCTCTCGTTGTACTGGCTCGCTCAGATGAGTGACAAAGGCATACTGCCCTCCACCCAGTTCCGAACTCGAGCAATCGGCATGGCCTATGGCGTTCAGAGCGCAACAGTCGCTGAGATCGTCGATGACGCGTTGAGCATGAGCAGCATACTTCTCGCACAGCAAGGTAGACACCTCGCTGCCCTCGCCCTAGGAGTGGTTCAGCAGACGGACACTGCGGTCTTTCAACTCGGCGTTCTGGCACGGAATCTGGCCATCGCGAAGGGAGGCGAGCCCGACGGGCCGGGCGATCGCCTTCGAGAACTGGCGTACTTCACACTGGATTCCCCCTTCCGGCTCTGGTTGTCTCGGCTGGCGTCAGCGACCGACGTGCTCGATGCTCGCGAAGAGTGGTACTCCGAGGCTCGAACGACGCTGATCCGTCTGGCGAGGCAGGCCGTAGACGCGTCAGGACCATCCGCCTGGGTGGGGCGGGAGAACAGCCGCACCGGCAAGCTCGTCAATACGGCAGAGGCGTTCGGTTGGTTTCTCCGCGAGGTTCACCGGGCGCTGCCCGACAGCGACGCAGCTGACAGGGCTCGGCAAGACGAGGAGAACAAGGAGGTTGTCCAATGAGTGATGTGACCGAATCAGGTAGCGCAGCAGACTCTCCGGCGCCGAAAACCACAGGACCGTACGGTGCCCTCAGCGACTTCGTAGTGAAGCGTGTGCGAGAGCTTCAATCGGCTTACCTGCGCGGCGAGGCAGGGGCCACGGCCTCGCTCGCGCGCCTACGCCGCGCAGTCGGTGACGAACCCGGCTCCAATCCGGTGGTGTGGCGAGAGACCCTAGGGTTACCCGAGCAGTACACGGGTCGAGGTGATGACCCCTCGCGGGCAGAACGAGCTGTGCACTTCGCGCTGACCCTCTTCGCCACTCACCAGCAATCACAAGGCCAGGCGATGCACCGCGGAGGCTACGGGCTGGGCCGCGCGGCGCGCCAGCTTGGCGTGAGCGGTGCGGCAAGTGAGCAGGCGGTTCTGCGGCGCTTTCAATCGCTGGGTACCGCAAGTTCCCTCACGGAGGCAGCGGTGCACGCCCGCGGTCTCGTGACACAGTTCCGTTCCGCAGGCATCCCCTTGGACTATGGCCGCCTCGCCGTCGACTTCGTTCGATTCCAAGACCCACGTCACGTCGCCTCCGTGCGACTGAACTGGGGTCGCGACTACTACCGCGCGCACCGCGGCCCAGGGTCAACGGAGAACGACGACAGCGAATCATCCGAACAAAGCGAAGGAGAGAACTCATGAACCGCACCATCATCGACATCCACGCTCTTCAGACCGTGCCGCCGAGCAACGTCAACCGTGACGACACGGGCAGCCCGAAGACTGCGCTGTACGGAGGAACGACGAGAGCACGAGTCTCCAGTCAGGCGTGGAAGCGGGCAACACGAAAGGCATTCGAAGGGCTGCTCCAGCCCCACGAGCTCGGTATTCGTACCAAGCGAGTGGTAGACCTCATTGCTGAGGCGATCACCGAAGCCGCCCCCGACCTGGGCGAGACCTCTGTGAAGCTCGCGGAGGGTGTCGTGAAAGCGGCGGGGATCACCGTTGAGAAACCGAAGGCGCGGCCCAAGAAGGATGCGGATGCCGAAGTGGAGGTCGAAGAAAACCCCCAAGTCGCCTACCTTCTCTTCCTCAGCAGACGACAGATAGCAAACCTCGCCGACATGGCCATTCACGCAGAACGCACGGGAGAACCACTGGACAAGACGACTGTGCGAAAAGCTGCCGACAGCGAGCACAGCGTGGATCTCGCTCTGTTCGGTCGAATGGTCGCTGACGCCGCAGACCTGAATGTCGATGCCGCAGCCCAGGTCGCCCATGCCATCAGCGTGCACGCCGTCGACAACGACTACGACTACTTCACCGCCGTTGACGACCGGGCCCCCGAAGACAACGCTGGAGCCGGGATGATCGGAACCGTTGAATTCAACTCGTCCACGCTGTACCGTTACGCGACCGTCGATGCCAATGCGCTGAACGCCAACCTCGGCACCGCCGAATCGACCGCACACGCTGTCGCCGCGTTCATCCGCGCCTTCGTGACAAGCATGCCCACCGGAAAGCAGAACACCTTCGCCAACCGAACGCTGCCCGACGCCGTCGTCGTCAGCGTACGGGACACGCAACCCGTCAACCTGGTCGGAGCATTCGGAGACGCCGTCGTGGCATCCGACGGCTCGGCCCGTCTCGAGCAAGCCAGTGAACGGCTCGCCGACTATTCCGCCGAGATCGACAAAGCCTACGCACAGAAGGCTGTCGCCAGCTTCGTGCTTCGCGTGGGAAAGCAGACCCAGCCGCTCGAAGCATTGGGAAAGAGCGTCGACATCGACACGTTGGTCAGCTCAGTGGAAGGACTCGTCGCCGATCGACTCGGGAGCCCGGCGTGAGTGTTCTGCTCCTGCGGCTCGCTGGGCCGCTTCAATCGTGGGGAGACTCCAGCCGCTTCGTGCAGCGAAACACACGGCAAGAACCGACAAAAAGCGGTGTGCTCGGGTTGATCGCCGCGGCGCAGGGGCGTCACCGCGTCGACCCGATCGAAGACCTTGCAAACCTGCTCTACGGCGTGCGAACCGATCAGCGCGGACAACTGGTTCGCGACTTTCAGACCGCGCAGCAGTGGCAGACGCCGAAGCGAGACGGCTCCTTCACCTCGATGCCACTCTCCTATCGGTACTACCTCGCCGACGCCGTGTTCGTCGCCGGAATCGAGGCAGACTCGGTGTTGCTGCACGGAATACACGCTGCGATCATGAGCCCGGCATTCCCGCTATACCTCGGAAGACGATCGTGTCCGCCAACGGGAATCGTCTCGCTGGGAGTCCGCGAAGGCGGGCTCCGCGATGTGCTTCGAAGCGAAAAGTGGCATGCCTCAGAAGCGCACCAGCGCACAGTGGCCAAGCCTGAGGTCGAGCTGGACTTCGTGCGCGACGCCATCGAGCCTGATGAACTCGGCGAAACCGTCCGCGACGTGCCCCTCAACTTCAATCCAGAGAGGCGCGAATACGGGTGGCGGACGCTCGTTCGCGAAGCGCAGGTCGTCGTCAAGAATCCGCATCAGACCTCACCAGGCGATTCGGCTGACTCTGGTCGCGAACCTGACCCTGACTTTCTCGCAACGGTGGAGGAATCCTGATGTACTTCACGCGAATGCTGCTGAATTCGGCACGTCGAGGCACTCGATTTCTACAGGCTTCCCCCCATGCCCTGCACGCCGCAGTGCTCGCCGGGTTTCCCCCGGGGGTGAGAACGGTCAGCGACGAAGGGCGAGTATTGTGGCGTCTTGATCGCAGGGGCCATGAGCTCGCTCTCTACGTGGTGAGTCCCGAGTCACCCGATCTCACCCACCTGATCGAGCAAGCCGGATGGCCGCTATCAAGCACCTGGCAGACACGCGAATATTCACCCTTCCTCAATCAACTTGCACGTGGTCAGCAGTACGTCTTCCGCCTGACGGCCAACCCGGTGAGACAACCGCGCGATCCTGAACTGAGTGGAAAACGGGTTGGCCATGTGACGGTTGCGCAGCAGGAGCAGTGGTTGCTTGACCGCGCAGGTGCATGCGGGCTCGCGGTTCGAGAGGCCACTGATACGTCTAGGGAGCTTGCGGTGAGCGAACGCGAGGTCAAGAAATTTGCGCGAGGCAAGAGTGTGGTCACTCTATCGACGGCGAGATTCGACGGTGCGCTCGAAGTCACCGATGAAGCCCTGCTCAGGGCTTCGTTGACTAAAGGGATCGGACCTGCGAAAGGATACGGCTGTGGTCTGATGACGTTGGCTCGAGTGTGACATGTCCAAGCCGCCGGGGGCGCCTCCTCCAGACCTGACCGAACTGGTTCGCGCCGAAGATCGCATCTCGTTCATCTACCTCGAAAGAGCGATCGTCCATCGCGATCAGAATGCGATCACCGCAACTGATGAGCGGGGAGTGGTCCACATTCCGGCAGCGAGCCTTGGGGCTCTTCTGCTTGGTCCCGGCACGAACGTAACGCACCAAGCCATGCTTCTACTCGCCGAGAGCGGTTCGACAGCAGTGTGGGTCGGTGAGCGGGGTGTGCGCTACTACGCGCACGGTCGCTCGCTCGCCCGATCAAGCCGCCTCCTTGAGGCTCAAGCGAAAGCCTTCGCCAACCAGTCATCCCGACTGCGGGTCGCCCGCGACATGTATGGCATGCGGTTCCCGGACGAAGACATCAGCGGGTTGACGATGCAACAATTGCGCGGACGCGAAGGTGCCCGTGTGCGCAAGCTGTACCGCGCAGAATCCGCACGAACCGGTGTCCCCTGGAAGAAGCGAGACTTCGACCCCGAAGACTTCGAGGGTTCCGACACCATAAACATGGCGCTGTCAGCCGCGCACACATGCCTGTACGGGATCATTCATGCTGTCATCGTTGCCCTGGGGTGTGCACCCGGACTCGGCTTCGTGCACACCGGACACGTTCGCTCATTCGTGTACGACATCGCTGACCTGTACAAAGCGGAGGTCACCATCCCCATCGCTTTCGCAATTGCGGCAGGCAGTCCGACGGATGTCGAGGCCGAGACGCGCCACGCGGTGAGAGATGCCGTGCACGACGGCTCGATACTGCCTCGTTGTGCTCGAGACATCAAGCAGCTTCTCATCCCAGACGATCCCGACTCATTGGAACTGGAAGAGAGCAACGTCGTGCGGTTGTGGGACGGAGGCAACTGGTCGGTGGCGGGTGGAACATCCTACGGGAGTGATGAAGAGTGGTAGTGCTCGTGCTTACGGCGTGCCCGACCGGGCTTCGCGGTCACCTCACACGCTGGTTACTCGAGGTGAGCGCGGGAGTCTTCATCGGGTATGTGTCGGCACGTGTGCGCGATCTCCTGTGGGAACGTGTGGTGGAACTGGCGAAGGATGGTCGTGCGATCATGATCCACTCAGCCAAGGGTGAGCAACGGCTCGCATTCAAAGTGCACCGTCACGACTGGAAGCCGGTAGACCTCGACGGAGTGCAACTCATGTTGCGGCCGGCAGAAGGTAGCGCGTCTGTGGTTCCCCAACTGCGCTCCGGCTGGAGCAACGCGAGCAAATACCGCATGGCCGCGAAGCGCAAGCGCACCTAGCGAGGGATCAGGCCAAAGCGTCAGACCGCCACCCTGCCGGCGAATTGCCAGGTGTCGGCTGCTCACTGGCGGCACTGGCGGCACTGGCGAGGAGTGACGATTCGCGGGCGAGGATACCTACGGCAGCAGGCGGTTGGGGCCCCGGAACAGGTACGTGGTCTCCCGGATGCTCGACTCGCGCAGCATGAGCATGAGCACCCGGGCCAGGCCCATGCCGAAACCGCCGTGCGGCGGCACCCCGTAGCGGAAGAAGTCGAGGTAGAAGTCGAGCTCGGCCGGCTCGAGCCCCTTCTCCTTCGCCTGCCCCACGAGTACGTCGATGCGGTGCTCGCGCTGCGCGCCCGTCGCGATCTCGGTGCCGTTGTAGATGAGGTCGTAGCTCTTCGTCAGGCCCGGATCCTCGTCGTGACGCATGTGGTAGAAGGGGCGGATGCTTGCGGCATAGTCGGTGAGGAACACGAAGTCGTGGCCGAACTCCTCCTTGACGAAGGCCGCGATCTGCCGCTCACCCTCCGGGTCCATGTCGGCGTCGGCGCGCGGAATCTCGTAGCCGCGCTTCGCCACGATCAGCTTCGCCTCCTCCAGCGGGATGCGCGGGAACGGTGTCGACGGCACCTCAAGAGTGAAACCGAACTCCCGCTCGATCTCCTCACCATGCTTGGCGGCCACCGCCGTGATGCCGGCCACGAGGAGCTCCTCGTGCATCCGCATGACGTCGTCGTGGGAGTCGATCCAGCTCATCTCGGCGTCGACACTGGTGAACTCGGTCGCGTGGCGGCTCGTGAACGACGGGTCGGCGCGGAACGCGGGCGCGATCTCGAACACGCGCCCGAAACCGGCGGGCTGTGCCATCTGCTTGAAGAACTGGGGGCTCTGCGCCAGGTACGCGGTGGTCTCGAAGTACTCCAGCTCGAACAGTTCCGCGCGGGACTCGCTCGCGCTCGCCATGAGTTTCGGGGTGTGGATCTCGATGAAGTCGCGCTCCACCCAGTAGCTGCGCCACGCGTGCTCGAGCGTCGTCTGCACCCGGAACACGAGCTGGTGCTTCGGCACCCGCAGGTCGAGGAACCGCCAGTCCTGCCGCTTGTCGGGACTCGAGTCGTCGGCGATCGGGGTCTCCGGGATAGCCGCCGCGACCACCTCGAGCGACTCGATGAGCACCTCGATGCCGCCCAGCTTCACTCGCTCGTCGTGCTTCAGCAGACCAGTGACCGTCAAGAACGAGCCGTGAGCGAGGCCCGAGATCTCGTCGGCGAGCGCGTCGTCCTCGCCGGAGCGCGGGTGCACGAGCTGCAGCGCGCCCGACTCGTCGCGCAGCACCGCGAACTGCACCTTCTTCTGGTCGCGCACCGTATCCACCCAGCCCGACACGGTCACCGGACCGTCGTCACGGGCGGCAAGGTCACGGATGAGGGTGCGTTCGGCCATCCGCTCAGTTTAGTGTCGTGCAGAGCCCTCGACCTGGCCCTCCTGTTCGCAACTCAGGTAGATTGCTGTCGGAGAGCCGAGATGGGGTGAACTTCGTCAGTTTCACCGGATTCTTCCTGAGTTGCGTACGGACAGCGTGCGCGCGGCGAGGCCCAGCCGCGGTTGCTTAGACTTGAGGGCGTGCCCGCCGACCAGATTCATCTCGTGCGCCACGGGGAGGTTCACAACCCCGACGGTGTGCTCTACGGGCAGTTGCCGAACTTTCGGCTCTCCGACCGGGGCGAGCGGATGGCGCACACCGCCGCCGACGAACTGAAGCGTGCGGGTCGCCCGGTCTCCCGTCTCATTGCGAGCCCCCTGCAACGAGCGCAAGAGTCCGCCGCGCCGATTGCGGCAGCATTCGATCTCCCCATCGACACCGAGCCGCGCATCATCGAACCCACCAACCGCTTCGAGGGGCTCACCTTCGAGTTCGGGCCGCAGGTTCTGCTCAAACCGAGATCGTGGCCGTGGGTGCGCAACCCCTTCAAACCCAGCTGGGGTGAAGCGTACGCCTCCATAGTCGAGCGCATGCGCGCCGCGATCACTGATGCACACGCCTCCGTCGACTCAGGGGATGTCGTGCTGGTCAGCCATCAGCTCCCCATCTGGATGGTGCACCGCTCCGTCGCCGGCAAGACACTGTGGCACGACCCCCGCCAGCGGCGGTGCACCCTCTCCAGCATCACGAGCTTCGAACTCCACGACGGGCAGCTCGTCGAGGTCGGCTACCGCGAGCCCGCCGCCGAGCTGCTCGCCGACGCCGTGGACCAGGGCGCCGTGTGATGCGTCGCAGAGCACTTGTCGTCGCGGCATCCGTCATTGCCCTCGCGCTCAGCCTCACCGGCTGCGCCAACGATCCCCTCGCCGAGCAGTACCGTGACGGCACCGGCCAGAACTACATCGCGGGCGACGGCAGCGTTCTCGAAGTCGTTCCCGCCAACCGCGACGAGCCCATCGTCTTCGAGGGTGTCACCGAGACGGGTGAGCACGTCTCGAGCACCGACCACGCCGGCGACGTGCTCGTCGTCAACTTCTGGGCCAGCTACTGCGTGCCCTGCCGCGTCGAAGCTCCCGACCTCGAGGCCCTCTCGCAGGAGTGGGCGGGCGACGGCGTCACCTTCCTCGGCATCAACACCTGGGACGAACCCGAAACCGCCCTCGCGTTCTCCCGCACCTACGGCGTGACCTACCCCTCCATCATGGATGCCGCGAGCGGCAGCGCCCAGCTCGCCTTCGCCGGCAAGGTGCCCCCCAGCGCCCTGCCGACGACGATCGTGCTCGACCGCGAGGGACGCGTCGCCGCGCGCATCCTCGGGCAGCTGCAGGCGAAGTCGATCCTCGACTCCATCATCGATCGCGTCGCCAGCGAAGAGACCTCCCCGGGCAGCCAAGGGTGAGCAACCCGATCGGCGAACTCGTCTTCAGCGGCAACCTCCTGGTCGCCTTGGCCGTCGCCTTACTCGCCGGCGTCATCTCGTTCGCCTCACCCTGCATCCTGCCCCTCGTGCCCGGCTACCTCGGCTATGTCGGCGGATTCACCGGAGACACGGCAGCGGATGCCGACCCCCGCCGCGCGCGTGGCCGTCTCGTTCTCGGGGTGCTGCTGTTCGTGCTTGGATTCACCCTGGTCTTCGTGACCTTTGGCGTCATCTTCGGGGTTGCGGGCCTGCTGCTGAATCAGTGGCTGGACCTCATCATGCGCATCGCCGGGGTCGTGCTCATCGTCATGGGACTCGTCTTCATCGGGGCGATCGGGCGCATGCAGCGCACTGTGAAACCGGGCTGGCGCGTCGCCACCGGCCTCGGCGGGGCTCCTCTGCTCGGCGTCGTCTTCGGCCTCGGCTGGACCCCGTGCGTCGGTCCCACCCTCATCGCCGTGAGCGCCCTCAGCCTCGACAGCGGGTCCCCGTGGCGCGCCGCGATCCTCGCGGTCGCGTACTGCATTGGATTGGGCGTGCCGTTCCTGCTCGTCGCGCTCGGTCTCGGCTGGGCGGCGAGCA